>JABGOW010000237.1 GCA_018645275.1 Verrucomicrobiota bacterium | reverse complement strand
GGTTCAGTCATTGCGGTGCTTAGTATCGAAAGGTTAACTACCAATCCACCCAAGAGGATTCCTGCAACGGCAAATCCAATGCCCTTCAAAACATCGGGGCACCTGTTGATTTTGACTAGGCTCCACATGCCGCAGACGAGCGCAGAGAGTGTGAGTGCCCATTTCATTGGCACTACGGTAAAGAAGAGGAGTGCCGTTACTCCCAGTACGGTGCTAGTGATCGCAAGTCGCGAACGTTCGGGCGTAGTTTTGGCCTGGCCTGCCTTTGCGGTCATGGATGTGCTGGCTGACGGTCGATCCCGCGTTCTTCGTGTAGTTGAGGTGTCAGGCGCTTGTCCGCTTCGCGGAACTGAGTTTCGAGAAGATGCAAACCATTGCCATTTTCGAACGACAAGTCCTTTTCGCAGTGATGCACCCAACATGTATGCGTCTACAACTGAAGCCCCATAGAAAGCTAGGAGGAGCACGGCTAGGACGGGGACTATATCTAATAATGAAACTAGAAAGAGAGAGAGAAAGACAATAGTGACGCCTTTGCGTGATTGGCCGAAAACTACCTGCATGATGCCGGGACAGATCAGGTTGAAAAGAGATAAGATCGGCACAAGAGGGCGGCCTTTGGGGTCAACCAGTGCTGCGCCAGTGCCGCTTCGCGATGCATTATTGCGGACCTGTGGCTCCTGATTGCTCTGCTCTTCATCCAAGGGCTGAACGCCAACAGGTTGTTGTCCGTTGTCGGGAACTTCACGCACGGATGATGCAGGTTGACTTGGTTGCGGGACTTGTGGCGGCGCCACGGGGATGGATAGCGATACTTCAACCGATTCCCACGTCAGTTCGTCGCCATCGTCCAATGCGGTCCGCGCACCGATCAGTACGGCGTTGACGAATGTCTTCCCCGCAACAGGCTCGATGTAGGCCCGGCCCTCGTCTTCAAAGATCTTGGCGTGGATCGCTGCAAGCGAAGGATCATTCACAACGATGATGCACTCTTCACTCCGCCCGATCGTGTATTCGCCCGCGGACAGATCAAGTTCGCCGATCGACTCACCCGCTCGTAACAGTTCGATGTTCATAGGGCCTTACTCCTCTCGTATCACGCAACGTAACGCGACAGGAGTCATGCCCCAACTTCCGACAAGAGCTGATGGCTAAGAAAAAAGGGGACACGACCCCCGTTCACATCGCCAGCATACCGAGGAACCACCACAGTCCCACCGAGCTTGGACAACGCAAAGCGAAAGGCCGCATCCCCACAAGGGATGCGCCTTCGCTAGCGTGTCGATACTCGGCTTTAAAAGTGGTGGTTTTCGGTATGCCTCGACCGCCGCGAAAACGCGGAAACTAAATTGTATTGCGCTCTATCGTATCAACCAAATCTCCATTTACTCAGACATGACAAAGCATCAGCCCGTCAGTGGGATGCTAGAGGACTGAACAAGGCAGGGCAAGCGAACAATGCGAGCTCAACACCTACAACAACCACAAGGAGATGATGATGCAAAACAATGATATCCTGAGTGTTCTCAGCCGCTCCGGCGTGCTGCTAAATACGTCGATCAGGTTCTGGCGCGCCAGTAAGAAGCTCAAGGCTGAAGACCTTGGCCTTGATCCCGACACGGTGACAAATCACCTGATCAGTCTTGGCCACAAGAAGCTGGTACCCAGAGAGGCACTCAAGAACTTCGCGCTGATCGAGTCACGGGCCCACGCCCTGGTCGATAGTGCAACCTTCCCATTCCTGGGTGGCATTGCGCGATACCTGCCCAATGCGAAGCTGGGTGCCGTCACGGCCCGGCTGGAAGGGCTGGAGCAGGAGTTCGTTTTCGAACTCTCCCGCTTCAAGGCCCAGTACAGCTCACTACGTGTTGAAGCGGCCCGGGAATGGTGGGATGCAGCCAGGCGCCTGGTCAATGACCCGGACCGGCTGGTGGCCACTATTGAGGCAAGTATGCCGCAGGCCGCTGAGTTGGACCGCTACTTCTCATTCAACACGCACCTATTCCAGGTCGCGGTCCCCGAGAAGTCGTCACAGCTTGAGCTGATTGCAGCGGCGGACCAACAGGCGATTGCTGATGCTCGTGACCGGGCCGCACAGGAAGCTGCGCGCAAGATCCGCACTGGTGCTGAAGTCTTCGTGTCCGACTGTGTGGCCACGCTTCGCCAGGAAACGGCCAAGCTGTGTGACGACATGCTGGACAGCATGTCCGCCGGCAAGACCCAGGGTGTACACCAGAAGACCCTCAATCGGCTGGTTCGATTCGTGGACCAGTTCAAGGAACTCAATTTCGCGGGCGACCGTGAAATGGAAGAACAGCTCGAACGTGTTCGGCGGGAGTTCCTGTCCCGTACGGCTGAGGAGTATCGCGATAGCTCTACGGCCCAAGCGCGACTGCGCACAGGGCTGGGCAAGCTGCGTGATACGGCCCGAGAGCTGGCTCACCAGGATGCCAGCGAGATCGTGGCCAGTTTTGGCCAGATGGGTGTTCGCCGGTTCAACCTGGCTGCATAAGAAGGAGGAGAGAATGACAGACATACTTGGGCAGATGCGAGAGTGGTTGGAATCACAGGGATACGAACAAGGTTATCACGGCGTATGCGGTCACACCTGCGGGCTTCCGCCCGGTGTGCTCGTGAAACCGGGATACAGCCCTGTAGACGGCGCCTACACTATTGTCGTCACAACAACCGAGGTGATGTCAGCTACATGTATGTATCCATCAAATCACAACGACTGGCGCATCAGGCGTCGTATTGCTTACACCTCACGCGACGAACTCAGTCGACACCTTCGGGAGTTGACTGTGCAGCCGCGTGGATGTTGGCAATAGGAGGACCAGCCCCGCCCCGTGTCGGTCAAAACACTTTATGGCTGAAACCCGGCACGGGGCCACTTGGATGGAGGAGGTGCACATGGACGAACAGAGTGTTGATATTGAAAGAATCCTTCTGGCTCTCCTTGCGGCCGACAGCGAACGGCGTCAGGCGGCATTTCGAGTTCTGCAAAACGAGCCGATGACCGAGCCTGTGAGTGCGCAGAAAGGTCCCCTGTTAATGCGAATGGGTGAAGCGGCCCAATACGTGGGTCTTAGCCGGACGACATTGTGGCGGCTCATCAAGGAAGGGCGACTTGATACGGTTGAACTGCGTCGTGGTAGTACGCGACTGAGGAAAGCCGATCTGGATCGGTTGTGCGCCAGCAGGATGAGCCGCGGACATCCGACTGATTAAGAAATAGAGGCCATAATCGGTGCGCATGATCTCAAGTTCGGTCCCCCCGTGCTTGATCAGGGACACCGAACCCATTTTCGGTTCACCTGTCAGGAAGATCCGTTCCTTGTTCCAAGGGTGAACCCATCCCGAACCGACCGTTCTTAGTTGAACCCGGTTCATTTCCCTGGCCCTGCCTGTGTCTGCTCCGCCCGTGGTGGTCAGCGGCTCAGGCAGGGCCTTTTTCCCCTTTTCAAGTAAAGAGTTCACGTGACGGAATTGGACACCTAAAGGAGGTAATGTGAGTCATTTCACTTCGATACAAACTCAGATCAGGGATGTATCCGCCCTGCAATTGGCTTGCCAAGAATTGGGGGTCGAGCTGAGCGAGAACGCGGAAGCGCGTGGATACGGAAGCAACAGACGCAAGGGCGACCTGATTATCAGGCTGAAAGGCCCGTACGACATCGCCGGCACTCGCAATGCTGACGGCTCATACGAGCTGATAACGGACTGGTGGGGCAAACACGTCGAACGGGAGGTCGGCAAAGGCTATGGCAAGCTCCTGCAGCTCTATGGCGTTTACAAGGCACAAGCAGAGGCAAAGCGCAAGGGCTACACGACCCGGCGCCGGAGTCTGAAAGATGGCAGCATCAAAATCACGATCGGAGGTCTGCGATGAACAGGACGATTGACGTCATTGTGGACGCCGCCGGTCATATCCAGATCGACGCTGTGGGCTTCCAGGGCGCCGACTGCGAGAAGGCCACGGCGTTTCTCGAAGCAGCACTCGGTCAGGTGGCTGGGCGGGAACGCAAACCCGAGTACATGGCCCGCCGGGCTGTAAGCCGCAAGCAACAGGTGGGGCGATGAACCCGGCTCAGGCGGGAGGCCAGGATCTGACAAACGAGTTGCTTCATGCATTGCTTGGGGCAACAGACGAGCAGAAGCATGCCGCGCTTCGGGGGCTTCGTGGTCAGAATCCTGCTGAGCCCCACGTCGCCATGCCTGAACCGTACCTCACATTGCGTGAAGTTGGCCGGCAGTTGGGCGTCAGCCCCTGCAGTCTATGGCGCTGGGGAGTCCCGGGGCACAAGTTGGGTGGCCGTCGTCGCTTCCGTATGTCAGAGGTGGAGGCGTACCTGGCGAGCGATGAGTTCAAACAAAAGGTAAAGGAGCTGAAGCGCAAACGGAATGGGAGGGCATCGTGAACGATGTCGCGCTGACATTCACCCCGGACGGACAAGGTCATGGCCTCTATACGGAGGCCATTGATCTCGGGCAGATTGGTCCGCTCGTCATCGAGCGGGCCACTCACATTGAGTTCGATAACAAGGCTCAGTACTGGCGTGTCCATGACAACACGGGGTTCGCCATGTTTAACAGCCAGTCTCGGCAGGAATGCCTGGACTGGGAACGCCAGCATCTGGAATCACAGGAGGATATGAATCATGAATTATAGCTCGGCGCTGGTACAGCTGCCGCTCGTCCGTGAGTCGTCCCGGCAACGGGTCAGAACGCCTGAAGACGTATACGGTGTATGCGACGATCTGGCCAATCTGGCTCAGGAGGCCTTTCACGTACTGTCACTGGACAGTAAGAACGGCTTGATCAACCGGCACCTTGTGTCGTTGGGTCTGGCAGATGCAGCGCTGGTACACCCGCGTGAGGTGTTCAGAGCCGCTATTGGGGAAGATGGTGCGTCGGCATTGTTGCTTGCGCACAATCATCCGTCGGGAGATCCGACACCCAGCGCCGAGGATCTACGCATCACCAGGCAGCTCATCGAATCGGGCAGAATCGTCGACATCAAAGTTCTGGACCATGTGGTCATCGGCCGGGCATGCGACGGTAGCCCGGCCTTCATATCGATGCGCGAAAGCGGACTCTGCGCGTTCTAGTAAGGGAGGGATATGACGCTTAACGAGATCATCACGCGTGTTGCGTCGGTGTATCCAGATTGCTGGGTGCTCCAGTATTGGAATATGGACAAGCAATGTGCCGTGCCGAACAAAGAGGGAGGCGACACGCTGGCCCAGTTTATAGCCTGGGAGATCTACGAAACGTCTGATCCGGACGAGGGTGACGATGAGCAACTCGACATGGCGATCCGCAAGATGCGGGAATCTGTCAGAGACTTGCGCGCCGTTGTAACCGCCCTGGAGAACCTGAAACAAGAGAGGATTATCAACCATGGGAGATCGATGCTATCTGCAACTGACGCTACGCCGTAAAGACCTCGACCGTTTCGGAGCGATCCTGAACGAGCCGGCGGGCACCAAGTGGTGGAACGAGGATGTGGGGGAGCCTGCACCGGGCATTGTTGAAATCGCGCTGCATGAGGCCAACTATGCCTTGTGGGATGAGCGTGAGCTTGCCGCCGGTGATGGTATTCCGTTCTTCGGGAATCACGGTGCTGGCGGCGATTACGCCGGGTGCGAGTTTGTGAGCCTGGATGGCCGCCAACTGGAGGTGTACACCGATCGTGAAGGCATGATGTGCGTGCAGATCGATGATCATATGCGCTTGCTCACCGATATCGGGCTTATCCGGAAATACCTGGAGAAGCAACGGTCGGTCCAGCGGCTGTTCGGGATTCCGACCGAGGAAGAACAACAGTTCGGGCCAGATCTGGATGATCAGCAAGTCGGCCAGCATTACGTGCTGCACGTGATCGGGGATGTTGAGCCGCAGCTGCACGGACCCTATGCGTCAGCACCTGACCGTGACCGTGTTGCCATCGACCTGCGCAAGCAGGGCGGCGACGAGGACGGTCTGTACCGGCTGGACATCACGGCGGGCTTGCACCCGTTGGTCTACCCCTACAGCTCGTACGAACTCGAACCGAAGGAGCGTTATGCACGTCATGTGGGAAATAGATCTGGATGCCGAATCGCCGCGTGAGGCAGCGATGCGGGCGCTGGCGATCATGCGGCGCCCGGATTCAACGGCGACCGTGTTCACCGTGATCGATGTCAATGGCGAGCTGTACAACATCGATCCAATGGAAGGAGATGAAGATGGGCAAACACCCGATGATCAACAAGAAGAACATCCGCCGATTCATTCTGGACTATGCAAAGCGTAGTAGAGCGCACACCTACAGCCGAGTCGCTGAGTGTGTATACGACCAAATCGAATCGGCCATGAGGGACAGGTGTCGAAGAATCGTTGACGCTCAGCCGAGTGCGGGGAGGACGATCAAGTGACAGAGAAGATAGTTCCGTTCATTGACTACCTGAACGCGGTGGATGACCTATTGGAGTCACGGTACGGGATCACTAGCAACGATGTCGATGTGGCCTCCATCGCAGGCAGTCAAGATGACGGATGGACACCTGCAGAGTGTGTCGAGTGGTTGGCAGGCAAATATGAACTAGAACGGATCGATATCGGTCCCTACGGAGGAACATCATGCGCGACAAGATTGTGAACTATATACGGGCAGGATACCCCGGAATCTACATTGTGTCCCACGAAGAACAGCGTGTTGAGGCGGAGATCAAGTCTGTGGCCGATGCCTTGGAATATCGACTGTTTGCCTGGTCAACCACGGCCGGACTGGTGGACACGGCAGACGGACAGGCCCGGCAGGCCAACGACCCGCTGGATGCAATCGAGGCCGTGGAAGAACTGCCGGAGAACAGCCTGGTGCTGTTGCGGGATTTCCATGCGTTCCTGGAAGACGGGAACCCGGTACTCGTGCGTGCCCTGAAAGACAGCCTTGCACGATGCAAGA
Organism: Verrucomicrobiota bacterium; assembly: GCA_018645275.1. Taxonomy (GTDB): domain Bacteria; phylum Verrucomicrobiota; class Kiritimatiellia; order UBA8416; family UBA8416; genus JABGOW01. The sequence continues at coordinate 5,208 of JABGOW010000237.1, read as the reverse complement.
CACTGGGCAAGTGCCTGATCATCCTGGGATGCCGTCAGGTTCTGCCGGCGGAGCTCGAACGGGAGCTCTGTGTGATTCATTTCACATTGCCAGACAAGCCGCAGCTCGGAGTGGTGCTGGACGGTATCTGTCAGAGCGCTGGCCTGCCCATTGCGGCTGGCGACGATCGAGACCGAATCCTGGACGCGGCAACCGGATTAACGTCCGCCGAAGCCGAAAACGCGTACGCCCTGGCCGTAATCGAGTGCAGGAATGTCGATCCGGCTGTCGTTGCCAGGGAAAAGGCCCTGACAGTTAAGAAAAAGGGGTTGCTGGAAATCGTCGAGGTCCAGGAGACCCTGGACGATATCGGTGGCCTGGATCTTCTCAAGAACTGGCTTGTCCAGCGGCGTGAGGCATTTGGTGAGCGTGCGCGGGAATACCGGCTACCAAGTCCCAAGGGCGTCCTATTGCTGGGCGTGCCGGGTACGGGGAAGTCGCTGTGTGCGAAGGCCAGTGCATCGGTCCTACAGCGTCCGTTGATCAAGCTGGATATGGGTGCGCTCATGGGCAGCCTGGTGGGAGAGAGTGAGGCAAACCTTCGGGCGGCTATCCACGTGGCCGAGGCCATCGCGCCGTGTATCGTCTGGATAGACGAACTGGACAAGGGTCTTGCCGGCAGCAAGAGCAGCGGGGCTTCGGACGGGGGCACAAGTGCCCGCGTTTTCGGATCGCTGATCAGCTGGATGCAGGAGCGTACGGCGCCGGTGTTCATCATCGCCACGGCGAATGATGTGACTCAGCTTCCGCCGGAGCTGCTTCGTAAGGGCAGGTGGGATGAGATCTTCTGGACCGACCTGCCGAACCTGGTGGAACGTCAGGCCATATGGGAGATCAAGGTCGCGCAGTGCGGCCGGGATCCCAAGCAGTACGATCTGGCTGACCTGGCATCAGTATCAGATGGCTACACGGGCGCTGAGATCGAAGGCGTTGTAGCGGACAGCCTGTACCGGGCGTTTGCCGACAACCGGGAGCCGACAACGGAGGACATGCAGCAGTCGTTGCGTGATACCGTCCCGCTGTCTAAGCTCAGCGATCAGGTGGACGCACTCAGGAAGTGGTCACGAGGTCGCGCCAGGCCGGCGACCTCACCAGAACCTGAATCGAAGCACCGTCGCATCGCGGCATAAACCAATGGGCGGCAGGTATCCTTTGAGGTGCCTGCCGCCTGCGGGAGGATCGACAATCTTGATTGCTGCTGCCGTGCCGGTATTGAACTGGCACTCGGCGGCAGCGCTTCGTTTAGGTAAAACGCACAGTCACTTTGGTGCGCCGATCCATATGATTCACCTAGGATAAGTGGTGAACTTGGTAATGGTGTGGTGGTGGAATTTGGCCAACATGCTGCCGCACAACATGTTGGCCAATATTTACCAAATCACCTAAAAGACCAATCCACCTACCTGGCTGAACATTAGGCAGGTAATCCCCACCAAATTGGTAGCTTAGGCAGTTGGTCCCACCTACCACAAACTACGTACTTTGCCACCACACTCTACCTCCATGATCGGAGGTAACAGACACCTGCCACCACCTACCTCGACCTAGACTTTACCTAGAATCACCTACCGCTTCCCTGAATCACCTGGTAACCCGCCATGTAAAACACCAAATCAATGGAGGTATAATGAAATCAATTCACGACCCTCGGTACCGCCGCGCCATCAACAGGATACGCGAAACCAGGCTTGCCCATGGCCTGAGACAGGCTGACGTTGCACGCACTCTCGGAGTGTGTCGGACGATGATCTCTGGCATTGAGACCTTTGAACGTCGGGCTGACCTGCTTGAAACCTATGTCATTGCCAAGGTCTGTGGTCTACGGCTGTCAGATCTGGAGCCATTGCTGGCAGGGGGAGGCGAAGATGCCCGGAAATAGCAATCGCATCAAGTTCTTCACCCGACCTGAGCTGGAGCGGATTCTTGCAGTGGCCAAGGACTGTAGTGCCCGCGACTACGCTATGATACTGATCGGGTACCGGCATGGGATGCGCGCTACGGAGATCTGTCGTCTTGAACTCGACCATCTCGACCTGGATGGCGGACATATCCTGGTTGTCAGGCTCAAAAACTCCATAACAACCTGGCAGAAGCTGCCTGCCGACGAGGCCGCGGCACTGCGTGCGTGGCTGGCCGTACGGCCGAACCAGGAGAGTCGATACGTCTTCTGCAGCCGCCGCGGCCTTCCATTGGACCGTGGTCTCTTCTACCTGAACCTTCGCAAGATCGCGGGTGCTGCTGGTATCCCTCCCGAGCGGTGCCGGCCTCACGCCCTAAAGCATTCACTAGGAACCCACCTTGCAGAGGCCGGCATCCCGGTGCAGTTCATTCAGCGTAGGCTTGGCCACCGGAGTATTGGCAATACCATGATCTACTTGTCCATTGCGGATGGGCTGGTAGATCGAGCAGTAGAAGAGGCGGCCCAGAACGGGTTCGTTGTTTGAGGAGGGAAGGGGTAGCATCACGCTGCCCCTTCTTTTTTACCTATCAGCGAGTGCATATCAAAATGCACATTTACGTATGTAGGGGAGGGACTACTCAATCTCCAAAGTAACCACAGGACGCCCAGAGTAGTAGACAACGTCTGCAAATGTCTCTTTTCAGACCATCAACTGGTTCTTCTGTCCCGTAATGTTGCGTTCACCCGCTGATGCGCAGGCTACGAACTACCTCCCATTATGGACTATCCGGTGCTGTTGGTGAATATCAACGGAACACTTCAATCATTCTGTTGCACCACGAACGCGACAGTTCGATTATTATTTTGTAGCCTGCAGCGCTCCCGCGTTCGGAAAGGTTCATTTCCGTGTGTTGGCATATTCATGCGGACTCGCCATGTCCGTGTCGCTATGGCATATTCTGAGTACTAGGAAGGTAGCGGCCATGGATAGATCCAAGACACAGTTTCGGCGCCTTCAGGCGCTGGATGAGGCAATCCGGGATAACAAGCATCCTAATTGCCTCAGCTTCTCGATGGACTGGGAGGTATCGCAGAAGACGATCCAGCGCGACATCGAGTTCCTGAAGTACAGCCTGGATGCCCCTATCGAGTATGATCGAGGCAAGCAGGGGTACTTCTACACGGATACAAACTGGTTTCTGCCTGCCCTCAATATCAGCGAGGGGGAGTTGTTTGCCCTCATGCTCGGTGCGCAGGCAATGTCCGTCTACAGCGGCACACCGATTGCAGGCACTTTGCGCGGCATCCTCTCTAAGATTAGTGCCGCATTACCGGATGTGGTCTCCGTGATCCCGGAGGACGCGGTCCAAGGCGTTTCCTTTGTCGGTTTGCCTGCTCGGCCTATTGATCCGGAGATGTGGCGCACGGTCGTGCGTGCCATACGTGCCCGGACGGCAATCCTCGTTACATACCGCGCTGAGGCGAAGTCCACAAGCAAGTCGTACACGATCCATCCATATCACCTAACGAACCTTCACTGTGACTGGTACCTGCTGGCTCGTATTCCTCCCCACGACGATCTCACGCAGTTCGCCCTTTCACGGTGTGAAAGTGCGCAACTGACTGACCAGCACTTCACGCCACCTGCTTCTAAACTCATAGAGCAGCGGCTTCAAGAAACCTTTGGGCAATTCGTCCGAACGGGCAACGAACCCACTCACAGGGTGCGTGTAGCATTCGATTCTGAGGTAGCCCCACGTGTCACGGCCCGCCAGTGGCATCGTGATCAGAACGTGAAACTAAAGAAGGATGGCAGTGGAACAATTGAGTTCCCCGCAGCCAGCCTCGAAGAAATACAGCGGTGGGTCCTCGGATGGGGAAGACATGTGAAGGTTCTTGCACCGAAGCGGCTATGTGGCCAACTCGCACGGGAGGCGGCAGCACTGCAGTCGATCTATGGGAGAAGCAGGGAGAAGAGGAACAGCGAATGACGACTACATCAGACAGCCTCTTTTACGACTGCTATGCGTTACTGCTCGCCCACCTGGCTATGTGCGACGGGGGGCTGCACATTCGGGAGGAGTTACTGCTCAAGTCTTGGATAGGCAAGCGCAAGGGCTGTCGGACAACACGGAAGCACGTTCACCTTATCTTGCAGGATGAACCAGGAGGTCCGCCTCTTGCAACAGTGCTCGCATCGGTTCCCGAGCAGGAAAGGCAATCTGCTGTCCTGCTGACCCTCGCTCTGGCTTGCGTTGACGGGTTTTGCGACATTTCTGAACGCTCCATGGTTGAATACATGTGTCGTTCCTGGGGAATCCGCGATGACTTCATTGATACGGCGCTGTTGAACGCTGAAAGATCGGTGGACCATCAGGTGGTCACCAACCACAGCTGCACTAGCCCATTGACGTACGCCCTACTTTCTGAGGTGGAGGGATGCTTAGCACGACGTGCCAAGAGAACCATCCTCACGCTCGAATCCATGTCTTCTGGCGAGCGGGTGGTGGACGATCAGCGATGGCTCTTTGATAGCCGAAAATACCGCGACGCACTTGCCAATATCGCCGATGTGGCCTCAAGTGACCTACAGATATCGCAGCGGGTCCTGTCAGGTGTTCTGAGCAAGATAGATGACTGTCGGCAGACCGTCTCGCAGTCTCTAGACGCCCTTTCCTGCCGCATGACTCTTGACGGGGGGAGTTCAAGCAAGCGTGCGACCCAGGTGAACCGCTCGATCGCCGATCTCAAGGACAGCTTCGGAACTGAAATCGTCAAACATGCCCACTCTCTTCGACACGCATTGGTGCGTCGTGAGCGCACGGCAAGCAAGTTCACAATCGTGTTTGCGGGGAAGAGCAAAGCGGGAAAGAGCACACTGCATTCAGTCATTCGTGGTGCCGGATGGAACTCGATCGGTGTAGGTGCACAGAGGACAACCCGGGTTAACAGAATTTATGAATGGAATGGGATACGGCTTATCGATACACCCGGGATGGGTGTCCAGGGAGCCGAGCAAGACAAGGAGAAAGCCGTTTCTGTTCTCGGTGAGGCGGACATTGTGTGTTTTGTGTTGACCGAAATGAACCAACAGCCTGAAGAACTTGAGTTCCTTGGCGAGGTGCGAAGGGCGGGTAAACCCGTTGTTGTTCTGCTCAACATTCTCGGTGATGCCCACCAAGAGTTCGTCCGGAATGGATTACTCTCGCCATCGCCGGAAGAGCATGCGGCGCGGGAATGCGAGATCAGAGAGCATACTAGCCGAATCA
>JABGOW010000153.1 GCA_018645275.1 Verrucomicrobiota bacterium | reverse complement strand
AATAGCATTCGCCATCATCTCGGTGCTCTTCCACATGGTATCGTAAACGATCAGAACCTTTCGCCGAGGTTTGTGGTGTGTCCAGGTGTGGTAGGCTTGGAGAATCTCTCCGACGTATTTGCGCCAGATAACGCCGTGACTGGGAGCGATGATCTCAATGTCGAGTTCAGTTGCCGCCGCCATCGTGTTCCGAATGGGGCGAGCGTAGAGCATGACGATGTTGGCAAAATAGGTCTTGGCTTCGTGCAGCACGAGATCAAGGGGTTCGTAGTCATCGAAACGACCGGCCGAGGCATAGTGCTGGCCAAAAGCATCCATGGAAAAGAGGAGCTTCTCTTCCGGAATATACGTGAACATGGACTCAGGCCAGTGAACCATCGGCGTCTCAATGAACTGAAGCGTCCGTCTGCCCAGCGAGAGCTCCTCGCCGCTCTTCACGATTTGGTGCGTCCACGATGCCGTGTCATAGTGACGTTCAAGCGCCTTCCAACACTTCGCATCACAGATCAGCGTCGCGTTCGGGCAGGCGGCCATGACGGCCGGTACGCCACCGGAGTGGTCGGGTTCGGCGTGGTTAACCACCAGGTAGTCAACCTTGTCCAACGGAGTGTGCGACTGAATGTTGGAGAGCAAATCTCCCGCAAAAGGGGCTTTCACGGCGTCAATGACGGCCGTCTTCTCATCCAAGATGATGTATGAATTGTAGGTCGATCCGCTTTGGGTTCGATAGCCATGGAAATCGCGGACATTCCAGTCCACATATCCAATCCAGTGAATGCCTTTTCTTAGTTCCGTATCCATATAATCCTCTCCCAGCCGGCAGCAAAATGGGTAAGTCCCGACTGCGAAGTTTGTCTCCCGTTGACACCCCTCCGGCAAAGGCCAGCTACTCCTACTTGAATGCGCCTAAGACGGTAGCAAATTCATTTGTGGATGTCATCGGCTTTCTGCAGATTGCATCATGACATAGAAAGACGGTCGATTTCCCGTCCACCATGGTTCGTCCAGCCAGCAGAGGTGAGTCTGTCGGAGTTGCATCGCCGGGGTCGTGAGCGAAGATGACACGAGCCGCGCCATATTGTCGATAGGCGACATTGCAGAGGGCTTGCAGGTGGGGGTCTTCGCGTGGTCCCACAAACAGAATCTCGGTCTGTGGTGCAGCGAAAGCATCCATTACCAGTAGCATATGCGGGAGTGCCCGCGGGTGTTGCGCTGCCAGCGGCAGTGCTGCGCGCATAATGCCGGCAGCCCGCTCCCGGTAAACCGCTTTGCCAAGTATGCCTCCCAGTCTCAGGAGTGCATGGGCTGCAAGCGTATTGCCGGCTGGCACCTGGCTATCCGTCAGTGGCTTGGTTCGGGCGATGAGATCGTCCTGCCCCTCCGCTGTGTAGCAGTAGGCGCCCTGTTCACCGTCCTGGAACTGCCCATGCAGCGATTCCATCAGATTCTCGGCGGCTTCCAGCCAGACCGCATCAAAACTGATCTCATAGAGATCGAGCCAGGCATTTCCCAACGCGGCATAGTCATCAAGATAGCCGGGAATGTCTGCGACACCGTTGCGGTAAGAGCGCAGCACCTTGCCGTTGCGCAACATGCCCGCACGCAGGAACTTGCCCGTGCGCAGGGCTGCGGCTCGATAGCGCGGATCACCGAAAGCCTGATATCCCTTGGCAAAGGCCGTAATCATGAGCCCGTTCCAGGCCGCGAGTACTTTGTCATCGCGCCCGGGGTGCGTGCGTGTATGACGGTGCTTCCGGAGTTCTTGCTTCAGACGCGCTATGCGTGCGGCATCCTTTTGGGACAGAGCGGCATCCTCATGCTCCCGTTCAGACACATTCAGAATGTTGTGCCCCTCGAAGTTGCCGCGACGGGTCATGCCATAGTGCGCCGCAAAGAAGCGTCCGTCCGTCTTGCCAAGAACCTGCTCCACTTCGTCGATTGACCAGACGTAGTACTTGCCCTCGTGCCCTTCGCTGTCAGCATCTTCTGCAGCGTGGAATCCCCCGCTGCAATCAACCATTTCACGCAAGACATAGTCCAATGTTGCTGTGGCAATGCGTTGATAGAGCGGATTGTCCGTTAGCTGAAAAGCCTCGGCGTATGCCACCGCGAGCAGGGCATTGTCGTAGAGCATCTTCTCGAAGTGCGGCACCAACCAGACGTTGTCCACGGCATAGCGATGGAATCCACCGCCGATTTGATCAAAGAGTCCTCCGTAGGCCATGCGGTCGAGAGTCAGGGCTGCCGCTTCCAGCGCCGCTTCGTCTCCGGTGCGATAGTAGTCGCGAAGCAACAGGCGGATTGCCCCACTCGGTGGGAATTTCGGCGCCTCACCAAAACCGCCCCATTTGGAATCGAGTGAAGCCACGAGAGCTTGCTTCGCATTCGAAACCGCCTCCCGAAGCGCCCCCTCCAAGCCGCCATCTACAGCCCACTCGGCAGCATCAAGCGTAGGTCCGATGGGGGTGTCCCCCTCTAGCGACTGTCGCATGGCAGTCGCGAGACGCTCTGCGTTTGCTTCAACCTTTGCCCGATCCTCTTTCCAGAATGTGGCCAAGTGCTGAAGAACACGACCAAACCCCGGGCGGCCGAGACCATCGGCAGGTGGAAAATAGGTGCCGAGATAGAACGGTTTCAGGTCGGGCGTCAGCCACGCGGATAGCGGCCAGCCACCGCTTCCCGTCGTCAGTTGCACTGCCCGCATGTATATCTCGTCAATGTCGGGACGCTCTTCCCGGTCCACCTTGATGCAGATGAAATCACGATTCAGGATCTCGGCAATGCGTTCGTTCTCGAACGACTCGTGGGCCATGACATGGCACCAGTGGCATGCCGAATAGCCAATCGAGAGAAAGATGGGTTTTCCCTCGCGGTGGGCGCGGTCCCGGGCTTCATCCCCCCAAGCATACCAATCCACCGGATTGTGCGCATGCTGCAGTAGGTAGGGGCTATTGGAATGGACCAGGCGGTTTGTGAAACCAGGGACCGCCTCCGATGTTGCACTCATGGCGACTCCGCCGAAAACCATGCTCGAGGAGATCAGCAAGATCGCCAGGAGGCCAGAAGACCCTCTTCTCACTTGGCAATCAATGACTTAAGATGCTCGACATAGGCCGCCGGTCCGCCTTTGCGATAGCCCGTTCTGGCCAGCTCTTTTCCCGTCGCATCTAGCAGTAGGATTGTCGGATAGCCCTTGATGGCGTATTTGGCCGCCAGCATCTTGTTCTGCTTGGCAATTGCGGGTTCCTGAGGCTTCCGCGAGGGGAAATCCAGTCCCAGCAGAATAACGTTGTCTTTGGCATATGCGAGGAAGTCCTCCTGGGAGAACACCTCTTTGTCGAGCTTGATGCACCATCCGCACCAGTCGGACCCAGAGAAGTTGGCGACAATCGGCAGGTTCTTCTCAGCCGCCGCTGCCTTTGCCTCTTCAAAACTCGTCATCCACTCGCCAGCGAGAGCCTCAACGGCCCCGGCTGCAAATAGCACGACTGCGATAATCAACTGTCTTACAATACTCATGGTTCCCGTCCTCTCAACTAAAGTCTACGTTGTAGACTCTGCTTGTTCACCCTCTGTCGTTCTATCTCTTGTCTAATCCTGTAGGCACAGTCCCTTACGATACCGAACAGGATGCAACAATAGATCGCATGTAAGCATAATACCTTACGGCCTGATTAAGCTGTTTTCGTGCCAGCGCCTTGTGCGTGGGCCATAGAATAGATTTAATGCATTGATGGAGAATAGGTTACATGAATACTCATGTATCAGAAAAAAGGTGCCATGTGTCTCAAGATGGGACAGGTATGGTACACGCGTTCTCACCAGTCTGAGCGGCCCGAGGGCGGGCCACCACCATTTCTGCAGTCACGCCCTCGGTTTGCATCAATGGAGCCGGGGCGCCCCCGCCCCTGAGAAACGGATCGCCTGATCTTGCTCAGAATTTCATGCAGAATGCGGCACGTGCCTGAATCTCATTCTTGATCTTCTCCAGGATCACATCGTCTGTGACGGTGTTCACCTTGAGAATGGCCAACGAGCGGTTGGTCTTGGAATCATGGGGGTTGCGCATGTCCTCAATGTTGATGCCGGCTTCGGCCAACATCTGACCAATCGTCCCAATCACGCCGGGACGATCGTCGTACAGGAAGAAGAGCGTCGGACCCACGGGCTCGAAGTAGAGCTTGTCGAACTCGTTGATACGGGAGATGAGCATGATGCCCTCTTCAACCGTCCCTCGCACACTGACGTGGCGATCATTTTCCGGATCCACCGCTGCAGTTAGGTCAACGGTGATTGAATTTTCAAATTTCTTGGTTTGATCCACCACGCGATCAATATAATCAATTCCCATTTCTTCCAGGAAGAGCTGCGACTCCCGAGGCGTCATGGTGCGATCACAGTCATCACAGATTCCAGCCACGATCGGGGTCGTCAGCCATTCCGCGAAGGGCTGCAGCGATCCATAGAAACTGGTTTCAATGAGTTTCGGCGATGTGTGGCGCGAAACGATACAGCGGCAGAGCCGAGCCAGTGCGTAGGCGAGCTCGCAGTAGTGCTCTTCCAGCCCTTCTGGAATGTCGCGATTTACAACAAAACTGGTGACGCCTTTGTCTTCGAAATCAATGAGCTGCTCTGCCGCACGCTGCGCCGCCTTGAAGTTTGCCTCCGCAGTGCTTGCCCCGAGATGCGGCAGCATGAGATCCGCAATGTCGGCAACGGATTTGTCGCCGGCGGCATCCTTGGCGTAGACGTCATTCAGAAAGCGGACCTTCTTGGTGGACTTAGCCTGGCGCAATGCCTCTTCGTCGATGATACCGGCACGGGCACAGTTGACGATCGTGACGCCCTCTTTGACCTGTTCCAGCAGCTCAGCACTCACGAAGCCACGCGTTTCGTCGTTCTCAGGAATGTGGAGGCTGATGTAGTCGGACTGTGCAAAGAGCTCTTCAACCGTGGTCAGCTCCACCCCAATCTGCTCTGCACGCTCTGTTGAGATCACTGGGTCGAACCCGAGGAACTTGCAGTCGAATCCTGACAGACGTTTGATGACAAGCTGACCGATGTAGCCAAGCCCGACGATTCCAATCGTCTTGCCGGCCAGCTCACGCCCCATGAACTGCTTCTTTTCCCACTTGCCTTCGCGCGTGGATGCATCCGCTCGAACCACGTGCCGTGCGTCAGCCAGCATCATGGCGACCACCTCTTCGGCAACCGCATTGGAATTGGCGCCAGGCGTGTTCATGACGTCAATACCCTTTGAGCGTGCGTACTTTGTGTCAATCGTGTTGAATCCCGCACCGGCTCGGACAACAACCTTCAGGTTGGGAAGCGCGTCGATCACCTCTGCTGTGACCTTCTCGCTACGCACGAACAGGGCGAAGGTGTCGGCATGCTGCTCCAGCAGGGCTTCCAAAGGCGTGCTGTCGTCCTGTGCGACCTCGTAGCCGCCGTGTGCGGTTAGGATATCTTTTGCTACGCCATTCAACTTCGTCGGAATCAAGACCTTCTTCATAGCATTCACTTCCTTTTGGGTATTAGGAGCCCGAAAACCCTCGCCGGGGTGCTTTTTCCATACATCTCTAACAGATGCTGCCGGGGGGTGCATCTGAAAGGAGCGTCCAACTTAGCCCCAACCATTCATGGAATCAAGCCAATGCCTGTGTCCTGCCCCTTCTCGGCCTGAACTGTCTGCCATGACGGTTGAAGGCAAAACGCCGCCGGACAGTTGAGACTGCCCGGCGGCGAACTCGGCTTCGTGCTATTTCGTTGAAACCAAACGGTTGCCACTACTTAGTGGCGTTTCCACCTAATTGCGGTTCCCGTCAGTATAGTGGTCGATCTCGTGTAGATGCTGAGAATGGACATTCGTTGTGTATCCAACTTGATGTTCATCACGTCATCGGCGCCCTTCGCTCGTGCGGCCTTGAGAAGTTCCCCGTAGCCGCTGCTGCCGGCTCCGACGATTCCAAGCACGTTCATGCTGGATGTCTGTGCCGAGACTGGGCCGATTACGGTGAAATCGTCAGTATCGAGCACGAAATCTGTGCGCTGGGCGAGCAGCGAGGGATACGTAACGTTTCCCGCAAAGCTGCCTAGAGAGACCCCGCTGGGCCCAACCCCACCGGAAAATCCGGCACAGCCAGTGATCACCAGTAGTGGTGATGCCAACACCAGTTTCACGAGCACTGTACACCATAGACGCATATTCTCCCCCTTTGTTATTTCCTCCCCTGCTAGCCCCCATACCCTATGTGGCCCTCGCTCGGGGGAATGATGATTATGTGAAAAGACTTTGTGTGAAAGGTAGAGCATTGTCAAGAAGAGACCCGTGCGGATACTGACAAGCCAACGAGAGTGGGCGAACCGCAATTTCATTGATATGTCGAGTTTTCCAATGGCCTGTTCGCGGGTGCATGGGGAGGCTACGAGTGGCTGGAAGATGAAGTCAGCGTCGATGTGGGCCCGAACACCGTCGACGTGGATGCCAGTGGTTATGTCGCAGGTGCCGTTGCAGGGGTCCGGTTTGGCGGGTAGGTAGCCCAGTATCTACCTCCAAGCAACGGTCAATGCGCACATGTTGATTACCTCCCATGCAGGAGGGCATAGCCCCAGAAAATCCGTACCCATCCGTGCCATCAGCGGTTAGATCCTTCGGCAAGCTCAGGATGACAGCAAGACGAGGTGCACGGAATGGAGAGTGACCGCGGATGGGCGCAGATGGGCACGGATACTCATGCTCCGCCAGCAAAGCCAGCGGCGGAGCCGCAGAAGATCCGTACCCATCCGCGTTATCAGCGGTTAGATCCTTCGGCAAGCTCAGGATGACAGCAAGACGAGGTGCACGGAATGGAGAGTGACCGCGGATGGGCGCAGATGGGCACGGATACTCATGCTCCGCCAGCAAAGCCAGCGGCGGAGCCGCAGAAGATCCGTACCCATCCGTGCCATCAGCGGTTAGACTGTTCAGAGCCAGAGGAGCGGAGTGCGATTCAGCGTCGGGGCACTCACTATGCAAGAATCGTTGTCCGTCGGGCTCAATATTCCATATTGACTCAAATGCTCCTGTTTTCGTATGCTTTCGTTCATCATGTGTATGACAATGAACATCGTGACACGACTTTCCCTTGCCAGCCTCGGCTTGCTTGTTGGCCTATTGCGCCTTAGAGGCCCGGCAGGCGTCACGGTGAAAGTGTCTACACAGCGCTGAGACCCTCTCACCCTTGAACGTGATGCCTACCGGGGATAATGACTTCGGTGGGTATTTTTTTGGAACCGTTATGAGAGTATTTTGAGTAGGAAAAGAGGAACAGGTCATGAAAGATGATCCAAATCACGTTTACATATTTGATACGACCCTGAGAGACGGTGAGCAGTCCCCGGGCGCCAGCCTGAATCATCGCGAGAAGATGGAGATTGCCCATCAACTGGCTTTGCTGAACGTCGACATTATCGAGGCGGGCTTTCCAATCGCATCGCCTGGGGATTTTAACGCCGTGAAGGCCATTGCCGAATCGGTCAAGGGGCCCACCATTGCCGGCCTGGCACGGTGCATAGACAAGGATATCAGCCGCTGTGCCGAAGCGGTCGCAGCGGCGGAGAAGGCGAGAATCCATGTCTTTCTGGCGACATCGAAGATCCACCGCGAGTTCAAGTTGAAGAAAGCCGAACACGAGATCCTGAAGCAGGCTGAGGCATCCATCAAGTATGCCCGCACGTTTGTGGATGATGTTGAGTTCAGTCCCGAGGATGCCTCTCGCACCGAGCCGGAGTTTCTGGCTCAAATGGTGGAAGCCGCCATTGCCGCTGGGGCCACAACGGTCAACATCCCGGACACGGTCGGCTATGCCATCCCCAGCGAGTTTGGGGATCTGATCAAGCGGCTGTTCGACACCGTTCCCAACATTCAAGATGCCATCATCAACGTGCATTGCCACAACGATCTGGGTCTGGCGGTAGCCAATTCACTGGCCGCGGTTCAGGCGGGTGCACGGGGTGTTGAGTGTACGATCAACGGATTGGGTGAGCGGGCCGGCAATGCTGCGCTCGAGGAAGTGGTCATGGCGCTGAAGACGCGCGGCGACCAGTTTGATGGGCTGCATACAGCCATCAACACAGAGCGTCTGTACAAAGCAAGTCGGCTGGTTAGCCAGTTGACAGGCATGGCGGTCCAGCGCAACAAGGCCATTGTGGGTGCTAATGCCTTTGCGCACGAATCGGGCGTGCATCAGGACGGCATGTTGAAGGAGCGTTCAACCTATGAGATCATGCGCCCGCAGGATGTCGGCATTGAGGCGACGGAGTTGGTTCTGGGTAAACACTCAGGACGTCACGCCTTCCGGCATCATCTGACGGAGATGGGGTTGGTTTTGAGCGACGAGGAGCTGGAACGTTCCTATGAACGGTTCATCACGCTGGCCGACAAGAAGAAGCAGATCTATGATGACGATCTGTTGATGATTGCGCGTGAAGAGATGACCGAGGCATCCGATGTCTACGTGTTGGATCAGCTGCATGTTTCTACGGGAACCGATACGGTGCCAACGGCAACGGTACGCATCTGCAAAGGGGATGACACCTTTCAGGATGCGGCGTGCGGTGACGGGCCGATTGATGCGGCACTCAAGACCATTGACCGCATTACCGGGATTCAGGGCAAGCTAATTGATTTCTCCCTGCAGGCCGTTACGGTGGGGAAAGATGCAATGGGCGAGGTAAGCGTGCGCGTGAAGTTCGAGACAGGAGAGCTCTTGAGTGCGAAGTCGGCGAGTACCGATATCGTCGAGGCGGGGGCACGTGCCTATCTCTCTTGCGTGAACCGTTTGGTGTCGTCCCGCATGAAGGACGATGACGAGGCCTAACGCAGTGGCCCATGAAAAAATGGAGGCAGGGAGCCCTCTATAACCGCCGGGACCCCGGCGGCGGAGGAGCCCCGCACAGGGCAGTGTCAGAAGTTTATGGATAGAAAAGTATGAAAACGCTGACGAAGCAGGAACGTAAGACCCTTTGTCCTACACTTCCTCGCACACTTCGTCGCAGTCTTACTCGGTTACGCTGGTCTTAAACCGCCTGCTTACTCGGATCATTGACGTTTCGACGAAGTGCTCACATCCCGACGAACGTCGGGTTGGGTCGTTTAAGCGTAACCAAGTAAGGGTGGCGTTTAAGAATGGGCTTAAGTGTGCGATTGAGTGTGAAAATGGGGGAGAGGGTTAACGAGAACAGCGACGAGAACGGATAAGGAGTAAATACAGCGCCCCCTCGTCCACCATTCTCGTCGCCGTTCGCGTCAACCGAAACGGACGGGAAAACGGAGGAGAGCACCGAGAAACGGCTAATCCCGTATAAAAGAACCACTTAGACAAGACTACGTACTGTCAGCTCTGACAGAACCCGCGAGATGAGAAGGAACCCCCTCAATGAATATCAGTGGACATACGACGCCCTTTGCCGTGTTGGGACATCCCATCGGCCACACGCTATCGCCCATCATGCATAACAGCTCCATTGCTGCGCTGGGCATGGATGCCATCTATCTCGCCTTTGATGCGCCGCCGGATCGCCTCATGACGATTCTGGCAGCCATGCGGGATATGCAGTTCGCGGGGGTGAACCTCACGGTTCCCCTCAAGGAGGTTGCCTTCAAGGGGGTAGACTCACTGGACGCATCAGCCAAGCTTTCGGGATCCGTCAACACAGTCGAGTTTCTGCAAGACGGAACGCTCCGCGGTCACAGCACAGACGGCCATGGTTTTGTCACCTCACTCAAGGAGTCCTTCGGGCTCTTCCTCCACGGGCAATCTGTTTTTGTCCTGGGTTGTGGTGGCGCTGGTCGGGCGATGGCGATCACGTGTGCGGACGAAGGTGCGTCCCGCGTTGTGGTCAGCGATATTGATGCCGCCCGCGCCGACAAAGTCGTGGCAGAGATTGCCGAGCTCTTTCCTGCTGTCAGCGTTGAGTCGGCCGGTACAGATGCCGTTCAATGGGTTGCGGCCTCAAAGCAAGCCGATCTCGTTGTTCAAGCAACCCCGATTGGCATGAAGCAGAGCGACACGCCACTCCTCACGAGCGAAGCGTTTCGTGAGGGGCAGGTGTTATTCGATCTGATCTATATGTATCCGGAAACCGGAATCATGAAAGAGGCCATTGCGGGCGGAGCACAGGCGGCCAATGGCCTCGGAATGCTACTGCATCAAGGCGCACGATCATTCGAGATTTGGACTGGCACCGCACCGGACACCACCGCCATGCGCAAGGCTCTCGAAGCCTCCGTCTACGGCTCATAGGCGACAACCAACCCGGTACAGCGGTCCGGCAGGCACGAAGAGAATCAGAGAAGGACACTCATAAAAATGAGTCCTGAGTCTTCCATACCTAGAGGACGCTTGGCACCCAGCCCCACGGGCGCACTCCATCTCGGAAATGCGCGCAGCTTTCTGATCGCGTGGCTGTCCATACGCTCCCGTGGCGGGACCGTTGTGATGAGGATGGAGGATCTTGATCATCCCAAGGTGAAGCCCGGTACAGCCGAGCAGGCGCTTGATGATCTGCGTTGGCTGGGATTGGACTGGGATGAGGGGCCAGACTGCGAAGGCCCGCATGAGCCCTACGTACAGTCGCAACGCATTGATTCATACCGAGATGCGCTCTGCCGGCTTGCGGACGCCCGCATGGTCTATCCCTGCACCTGTTCGCGTAGCGATGTTGAATCCGCGCAGAGCGCGCCTCACCTGGGGGAGGATGGCCTCCGTTATCCCGGGCTCTGTCGCGATAGGTATAGCAGTTTCGCCGAGGCCAATGCCGCGCTTCCGGAAGATCGCATTCCGGCATGGCGCTATCGCGTTGCGGATGAGCATGTCCGGTTTGTTGATGGATTCTGCGGGCCGCAAGACCAGCATGTGCACGGAGCCATTGGCGATTTTGTGATCGCGCGTCACGAAGATGGCGCAGGCTACATGCTCGCCGTTGTCGTTGACGATGCCGCCATGGGCATCAGCGAGGTGCTGCGTGGGGACGACCTGCTCTCGACCACTCACCGACAGATATTGCTCTACCGGGCGCTGGAGTTGGAAGCACCCCGTTTTGTCCACGTGCCCCTGGTGGTCAGCCCTGATGGCCGCCGACTGGCAAAACGCCATGGCGATACGCGCATTGCTGCATTGCGCGAGCACGGTATTTCCGCCGGCAAGATCGTTGGCCTCCTTGCGCACTGGTGTGGCTGGGCTGAGTGGGGTGAGTCCCTGACCCCCTCAGAGCTCCTGGTGCGCTTCGATATGACGAAGCTCCCACCCACTCCCGCCATCCTGACCGACCGGGTGAAAGCGTACCTGCAGATCCGCGACTGACGTCTCAACGATAAAGCAGTTCGACTAAGCGTAACCAACGAAGGGTGGCGACTAAGAGTGCGATCAAGTGTGGGCCTAAGTGTGAAGACACTCGCGCTTGCCGGTTACCCCTTCTGGGTTCATGCCTCTCCGTCCAGGCGTCAACATTTGAACGTTATCAACTTCTTCGGGAATTCGACAATTCCAAGGGTGTCATTCCGAGCGAAGTGCTTGCATCTGCTCGCATCCCGACGAACGTCGGTGACCGAACTCGCCCCGACATTCGTCGGGATGATCAGCACTTCGGGGTCGAGGAATCTCGAGTGTTTCAACAGACTTAAGAGTTTTCGGGACAAGTCCTGGAGTGTTGCCTATACTGTGAGCGTGCTGGAGCGGTTGTTGTGACGATGGCACTGGCACAAGCGGCATTGGTGCTGCCCCTTTCAGGAGCCCACATGACGACGATGAACAAAGCGGATTTGGTTGATGGTGAATATGCAATCGCCGACCTTGTCGATCTGGATCAACTGCGCGAGATCTTCGAAGAGTTCACTCTGGCTACGGGGTTCACGATTGGGTTCCTGGATCATCCGGGACTCGAGATACTCGTCGCCACGGGATGGCGGGATCTCTGTACCGTGTTCCATCGAGGCTGCCCCGCTTCAGCAGAGGTCTGCACGAAGAGTAACGCGCACCTTCTGGACAGCCTGATCGATCCACGTCAGCCGGTCGTTGAAGCTTGCGATCACGGGCTTGTCGACTGCGCAGTCCCCATCATCATCAAGGGAAAGCACATAGCAAGCCTGGCCACGGGCCAACTCTTGCTTGAGAAACCGGACC
>JABGOW010000315.1 GCA_018645275.1 Verrucomicrobiota bacterium | reverse complement strand
AGAGAGCTGCGGCAAGAGCAGATGCGGAACCAGCACCGGCGCAATTGGGGCAAGAGTCGCCGTTTCAGCGTTGCCACAAGAGGCTGAATGATCGGGCACGTTTCGCAAGACAGTGGAAACGCCGGCAAAGGCGCGCGAGAGCCCCCTAGCGGGGATTGCCAGGAGTGAGTACGCGGTGCCTCCATCTGCGCCCCCCCTGCGCGGCCGATTGACGGCCGCTACTCCCCCCCCTCATCAGTGGACCGGTGGCCACGAGCACCGACGGTTTTCCATATTCGGTATATGTTGCTGCGAAGCTCACGGAGAGGGAGTGTTGCGTCCACCTCGCTTAGCCGGTTTGACTTGTCCGCGTTACGTTGCTCAACGGTGATATTGAGTACGTCAGGGAAGTTGGGGAACGCCTCCAGGCATGACCGTACATCCGCAATGTGCCCTGCGACTTCGGGCTTTTCCGGCTCCATGAAGAGAGGCAGCATCCAGAGCGCGAACGCAATGCGAAGTTGATGCCGCTGCGCCCCGTCCCTAAGCGCGCCGCGCACGTTCTTGAGCTCGCTCAAGTACGTCCTCATCCTGAAGTCGCCTAGAGAGAGTCCCAGCGCGCGACATGTTCTGGCTTCTCGGTCCTGGGCCCATTTCCTACGTCGTGAGTTGCTCCAATCCTCCTGGCTCGTTATGAGCCGGTTGATCGCTCTGGCGGCGCCTTCGCTCCAAAGGAGTTTCGCCGCCTGGTCACCCACAATGCGCCCCAGGATCTGTAGGACGCGCTCAAATGCAAACCGTACGGGTGCCGCATCCATCGCCCCATTCTGATGGAGGATGAAATCCACCTCAGCGTCTTCAGCACTGCCAAACAGCTCTTGGTCCGCAAATGCCTCATCCAGAGAAACACCTCTGAGCATCTCCTTGCGTGCCTGACGCGCGTCTGCACGCACACGTTCCTCGCCGCCATACTCCGCCAGCATCTCTGCTCCCCGGTCAGCAAGCCATCTGTTATTGACGGCCATGGCCTCTTCTGTGAGTTCTCTGAGACTATCCGGTTGCCGGCTCTCTATGATTTGCGCCATCTGTGCGCAAAAATCGGCGACTGGGAACTCGGCCTCTGCAAGCTGGGTTTCATGGAAGAACAGCCCAGCCGTCTCACCCACCCTGGGGCGAACCTCCACCGGAACCAGCAACGGGAACGGTCTTTCCTCCTCAAGAAGGGAAACTGTTCTGACCACAACGTCCTGCAGTTCCACGAACTCAGAATCACGCAGACTGAAGAGCCGGCACTCATCCGAAGCCGTTGCTCGGAGCAGAGCTCGGCGCAGTTCCTCCCTGCGGGGTAAGTCCCTTCGAGGGAATGGCACAGAAAGCCTGCGCTCCTGCAGATTGAGATGCTTACGGAGCCGCTGCATCGGGCTATCGGCCAGGATGGTCCTGAGAAGGTCGCCACGATAGCAGTCCCACACAACCCAGCCAGTTACTGTGGACACGGTCCCCCCGTCCCCATCCTCTCGTTTCGCTTCCTGATAGAGGCCGTCTTCTTCCACGAGAACCTGCATGTCGGCCAAGGCCGTGAGAACGCGGTTGGTAATGCCTTCGGATAGGCCTAGGTCCTGCGCGATCCGTTCTGCGGAAGTCCCCGTTGAGGGATGAAGCCGCAACAACCCGAGAACGGCCCGTTGCAGTGCATCCTCCCCCGAGGGATTCACCAATTCCAGACAGACCTGATACGCTCGTCCCGGAGTGACGATGGCCTTCCAGATTCGGTCATCCTTTTGTGTCGTTTCCCGGTCGTGTTCCGGAGCGTCGTCCGGTTGGGGGTGATCCTGCTCTTGAAGGGGCGAAGTCGGATCGACGGACAAAAGTGTATCGGCCATGGTCACGCCTCCTCCATTGGGGGTACGTAGAGCGCATCTCCGGCAGCTGTCACAAACGTCTTCAACGGCTGACTCCCCTTGTTTGAGTCCCGATGCAGAAGGGTCGGCACGGAGCCAACGATGAAGAGCTGTTTCTGAGCACGGGATAGGGCAACATTGATACGGTTGGGGAACGCCAGAAATCCGACTTTCGCTCTGCCGGGATCATGCCGTGAGCACGAGAGTACGATGGCGGGGAACTCCATGCCTTGGAACGCATCAACTGTATTGACCACGGTGCACCGACGAAGCCTGGGGGTTTTGTGAAGCGCGTTACGCAAGGCGTCAGCCTGGTCTTTGTAGAATGCAATGACCCCAATGAACGGGGACAACACCTCGTGCTGTCCTTCCTGCGCGTCCACCAGGCGCGTGACGAGTTGTTCCGCGATCTCAACTTCGGCTTCGTTCCCGTACTCACATATGTGTGTTGCTGCCGTGGCGCTATCCAACCAGACCAATGGCCGATTGTCGTACAATCCCCAGTCGGGTTGTTTGGAGGCAAGCCATTCCGCGTACCTCGGCCCCTCTGGCAAGGTCGCTCCGGAATACAGTTTGCCATCGTAAAAGGCCCTGCTCACCGCATCGCCGATCGCCGGATTCGAGCGGTATTGAGTGTTAAGCATGAACCGGTTCTTCTCCGGCAACGATTCCAGTAACTCGCCGAACAGTGTTCGCTCTTCGAACCACTTGGCGTCAATGCGCACGCCCTGCTTCTGCATCTTCTTCACCAGAGCCTGCTCGACGAGTGGCGGCAGTTGCTTTTGATCGCCGACGAGCAAGATGCGTTTTCCCTGAACCATAGGAATGAGCAGTTCAAACACTTCGGAGCGAGCCGCTTCGTCAATGATCACATAGTCGTAGTCGTCGCGCTGGTGCATCGGGTCGCGCGAGCCAGCAGCCATTTGGCACGTGGCGCCGGTGACCTGCGCGTATTTCTCCTGAATGCTCTCCCACAGGTTGGGGTCTTCCTCCAAGGCCCGCAACCATTCACTCAAGACACCGGCCTTGCTCTTGCGCTGCTGCGCCAAGTGCACCTCGATGGTCCCGAGGACACGACTTCGCCAGTTCGCGATTTCTGTCAGGAGCTCGTGCAGCTCCAAATCAGTGTCGTTCTTATCCGCACCCACCGCAGTGCTCGCGGCCCGCACTGTCCCCAACAGATCGTCGATCGTTTCTCGACAGCGAGAGGGATCGTCTCGACGTTGTGCCTTCCGGACTGCCCGAAGAGCGTCGGACGCCCGTTCTGCCACGTGATGCAGACCGGCAGCAACCACCCCCTCTGCCAAGGCATCCAGTTCTCTTTTTCCCGCCAGAGTATCCAGCTGCATGACATCTCCAGCAAACATCTCCTCGATCCGTAAGAGAGCCTCCTCAGCCGTACTGTCCGCGTCATCTGAGGGCGCGTCGTCAGGCCACCTACGAAGTAGTTTTCGAGCATCATCGAGCTGTCCAGCCAGCATGGTCTGGACAGCACTGGACCATTCTTCTCCTCCGGCTATCGTCGCCAAGCGCGCTCTCACATTCTCGGGTTCCTCTGGCCACGCGGCAAGCGATCGGGCAGCACCACGCAGTTGTCCGACGGCTTCAACGCTACACCTGAGGCGTTTGTGATCCCGTAACGAGGCCCCGACCTTGCCCTTGATCTCATCGGCCTCTTTGCCAAAGTCCCGATCTCTTCCTTCCTCCTTAGCACGTTGAGCAGCCGTGGCCGAGAGCGCCCGATGGATGATGACCCCTCTCGCTGCGAGCTTCTCCATCACGTTGTCCACTGCCGAGTTCTGTTCGCTTGCCACAAGCAGACGCAATGGCCCATCTGTGCTGTTTGCCAACAAACGCTCCATGACTTCAGCGATCACATGGGTTTTACCGGTGCCCGGCGGGCCCTGGACTGCAACAATACTCTGGTTCCCCAGAGCATGCTCGATCGCGTCGAGCTGAGTCTCGTTGAATCGAGCTTTGCCGGTCTTCAACCTGCGGCGTTTGGCAGGCGGAGCTTCCCCTGGGGCACTGAGGAAGTCCAGAAGTGTCGGCAGGGCAACATCCCCGGTCTGCAGTTTCTCTGCTGCCTTCTTGCGCTTTTCATCCTGTCGATTCCCTCGATCTACAGCTTCTATGAGGCCGTGCTCCGGAGGCGTTTTCCTCTTCTCCAAGGAGAACCGCGCCTCACCGGCATCCGTGATACTGGCAAGTCTGCCACAGACTCCGTCGGCCTGTGCGTCGTTCTTGCCTCTCACCATTATGTCGCAGTCGATCTGCGCCCGCTTCTTTTTGTTCCGGCAGAGATCGCCATCGTCAGTCCAGGCCGTGCGCACTTCAGGGCTCTTCCAGTTCCCTAGCCGGACGCTGAATCCCTTGCTTGCTGGCTTGGGAAGGGAGAAAACGAGCGGAACAGGGGATCGCTGCAGGAACAGACGCTGACGCTCTTCGTGGCTGGCGCGATGGTACGAGGCCCAAGCGTTCAGCAGCGGGGATGATTCGACGATCAGCTTCCCGAGCTCGTTGTTCGGTACTTCATTTGTGTCCTGAACGAACCTGATGTCCCCCTCCAGAGAGATCGCGTGGACGCGCGTGAATGTGTCTCCCTCGTTGCCTCTTGGTTCCACTGCCGTGGCATGTAGATAGTGCCGGCCGAGACCGTTAGTCTCGATGCGACATGCAAGACACTTGGCGTCAGACAGGATCAACTTGACGATCAACGCCTGCTCGTCGTAATCCTCTGCGAAAAAGACAGGAGGACGTCTCATCAAGAACCGTCGCACCGCTTTCCCCTGCTGCGGCTCCGCACCGAAAGGCCCTGTTTGAAGCACCAGTTTCTCGACCAGCTTCTGCAGACCCTTTGTGTCCGCAATTCCGACAGCATCGGACAGTGCCTCCGGTTCTACTTTCAGGGGAATGTCGCCATTGATGACGAACGCCATTGCGGGGAACATGAACTGCAGGACGCAGTGATCATGAGCAGTCCCTCGTTTGGCTGCAATGAGAGGCAGCCCTGTTCCCTCCCACGCTCTACACCGGTTGCGCAGTTCCCGCATTTCCTGAGGGACATTGAAGCGCAACGGCAACTTCGGCTTCCCTCCCGGTGGCAGCAACCACTCTTCGCGTTCGAAAGCAACGCCGACGAACGTGAAGCTATCGAGCACGGTCTGGTCCGCAACCGTGCTATTCGCCGTGATGACCGTACCGAAGGACAGATCTGCAAAGCTGTTCGCCATATTCCCACTCCCGGTTGGACTGGTCCGGCTGGCCAGACCCACGCCAAGTATCCTTAATCTCTCAGCCTCCGCAGCACGACACTGACCCGCCCCTGCCAGACCTCGGCCAATCGAGCCGGAAGCGTCTCGCCGAGAAAAGCATCACTCTCCTCGGCCCCAATACCCAACGACTGCAGTTGGATGTCGTCTAGCTGAGCCAAACGGGCATCTCCCGCTGAACGCTCGCCGACCTCCTGCAGCACGCGGATGATCTCGTCGGCCATCTGGCCGTCGGGCCCCCAGATCTCCTCGCCATTGCTTGCCCGAGTGCAGTGCCGGAAACTCATCACAGCGAAGAGACAATCACGCCACACCTCCCTATCCAGTTGCGCCTGTTCAGTCAAGTGGTCGATGACAGTCAGGATTGCTTGGCAGGCACTGGTCAGGTGCTCCGTCGGTGTGCCGTGCGGCGCCAGCCTATGGCTTCGCAGAAACGTCCCAACGGCCCACATCCATGGGCGAACAGGCGTTTGTCTCTCCTCGCCCAGGGTCTTATTTGCCCGCACCAGCCCATCCAGCAACTGGTGGATCAGCTTCTTATGTGCATCATCGAATTCCGCTGTGCCGGCAATACGGCCAGCGGCACGGATATACTCCTCGTGGGATTCTCGCTCTTTGGCTGAGACGCGCTTGGCTGAGAGTTTCTCCCTGCAGAGATCCACGAAGAACCTCGGGGTTGCTGCCCGAAGTCGACTCAGACATCGAGTCGCCAGTCTGACGAGTTCGCCGTTCTTCCGCAGCTGCTTCATGGCCTTCTTCGCTTGGCTTGAGGTGGGCCGAACGACTGGACGCAGGTCTCTCGGAAAGGCGGCGGAGCGACAATCTGCCTTCTTGATCCCCAGGAACCAGGACAGCCGCTGCAGAGCATCCCCCATAGGATCGGCACAGCGTTCAGACCAACACTCGCTAGACGAATCAAGAGGGCTATCAGCCAATGCCTTGTTCAGAGAATCGAGAGCCGATCTGAGCTGGTCTCCCTGGCCTCGTCCCGATGCTCCCTGAAGCTCATTGTCGAATTTCTCGGAGACGGCTCGGAGCTTCTGAGCCAGCTTGCCCCAATTGAGGTCCCCGGTTGGGGGACGATAGATCTCCTGTGTGTGAACGGGTCGTGAGGCCAGTCCTTCCTCCCACCTCACTTCCCCTGGCGACACGGACTCGTTCGCTTCTGAACGGTAGGTGAGAACGAGACCGTTTCTTCCCGCTTCGTAAGTCGCCTGCACTCTCAGTGCCAGCCCTTTCGGAGCAGGATCCGACAACTCGATCACAGGCGTGATTCCAGCCTGGCGCCTATCTCGGCGAAGGGGAAGGACAACCCGTTCCTCGCCGGCAGGAAACACCAACGAACGTTCTTCGCCTGTCACAGTGTGACCGAATTCGGGCGGTTCCTCGTCCCCCAGAAGCGTGAAATACTCAACCTGACCATGTTCGTTACGGATTTGCAGTTCCAGGGACGGCAGATAGTCACGCCACGTTGGCAGGTTCTCTTGGCATCGCTCCCGGAAAACGCCCAGGCCTTCTGCAACAACATCACGCCCCGGAATCTCGGCATCCTGATACACGTCTCGCACAGCTTCTTGAACAATATCAAGACGGGCGATGTCACCGTTAACGAGAACGTGATGCGCCCCCACATCCAGTGAGATGCTCGAGCGCCACCTCCGCAACGCGTCTCTGAGGTTTGCGACATAGAGCGTGACTGCCGTCGAGACGTCTTCCGCCGAGATCACCAGGCGCTCAGGGGTATCCCGGTCAACATGCATCCAGAGCACGGTCTCTCCTTGACCACGTTCCATCAATTCTAAGAGGGTCTTGCCATCGACTGCACAAAGAGAGCGTTGGACGCCCTGACTGTCGCACTCAATACCAGCGCGCTCCGCCGCGTGCCTGAGCGTCTCCATCATCCATTCGGCGTGCGGCTTGTGAAAGGACACCCTCTCCAGAGGCTTCCGTAGCCATTCCCACTCTCCACGTACGCGCCTTGACTCCTCCCACTGCAGTCGAGCTGCAGTGGGGCAGAGTCCAGCGAGGTCCAGCACGACAAGCGTACTGCCCGCTTCGAGAACCGGTTTCCCCCCCCCTTGGTAGGCCCACCAAAAAGCAGCTGCCACGCCCTGAGGCAATAGCGAAACACTGACTGCGCTCTCAGGCATCGCCCGACGGAATTGACGATATCGCCCGACACAGAAAGAGCCTGGGTAGGCCACAAACCACTCACGGTCTGCACCCACTGCAAGAGCGACTTCACTGAGAACGGAACGCAGACCGGCAACGGCCTGTTCTCCCCCAAGGAGATCTCTCTCGAACTGATGGGGACGAAGAGGAGATCCGGCCGTCAGTTCCCAGCCATCCTTATGGAGTGCCTGAGGCACACGAGTTCTCTGCAACAATGCGCCAGCATGCCCCCCTACCTGAAGCTTGTCTGCTCTCGGGCCGGTCGATGGAGTGTCCGGGACGCCAAGGCTCTCGGCTGCCAAGGGAGCAGCGAATTCCGTCCCTCCTGACAGTGCAAGAATCTCGGTGTACCGAAAGCAAGCCAGCACGCTCGCCCCGGCCTCCGTTGTGCTTCCACGTTCGCCCAAGCTGCGCGGCGGAAGGGATCTTCTACTCAAAGCGCCGGCAAGGAACTCGGTCAAGGTATCGGTCAGAGCGCCAATCCCATGCCATGTGGCATCCACCTGTTGCTCGAGAACGGTCGGCATGCCGGTCGGCAGCTGTCCGTCGTCTCCCATCGGCGAGTGGAGCACAAGCTTGATCTCGCCCTCTCCCGTCCTCTGCAGTGAGATGTCCGCCACAATCGGCGTTTCCGTGGCCTCCGTGCGCACACGATCGATTCTCAACAGCAAAGCGGGCGGAGCACCCAGCGGAGAGAGATGAACGCGAGTAAAGGCGTCAGCTTCCTCTTGGACCCATAGGCCACCAACCACGCCAACCCTCGGGCAGGGCCCTGTTCCATCGGGCCAGAAGCCACACTCCACTGGCAGCATCCCGAAACGCGTAAGGACAACGCCAAGCAACTGGGCCAGAAACCATGCCAAACTCTCGTCCAGACGCTCGCCAATCTTGTCGAGACGCTCGTTTTCTGAGAGCAACCACTGGAAAGCCAACCAAATTCGTCGGTACCGAGTGTCATGCCGGAGCGCGTTATTCGGGGATGGGACAAAACTCAGCTCCCGAATATCCTCACGCACTGCCGTTCCCAGCCAGCTTTGCACCGCTGCTCGGAGAGCTGACACTTGGCCAGCAAGAGCAGGTGGCAAGCCCCCCCGTTCTCCGGAGAATGGCAACAGCCCCCTATTGAGGCGTCGCACGAGTAGACCAACGACCCGGTTCTCCGGCAGGTCAGCGTGCAGTCTGCGTTGCACGGCCAGGACACGTTGCCCCCGGGCGGCCTTCTCGCTGACGTCTTTGCCTGGCCTGCGTGCCAGCCAACGTACGCAGGTCGCGTCCATCCGCTGCACGCGGTTCAACTGCGTCAACCGACGCTCACGTCCAAGCCGGACGTTCGGGCTCAGCGCCAGATCTCTGAGCGGCGGGGTAACGAGGTCGGCAACCCGGCGCAGGGATGCATAGGCCGGGGCATCAGCATGGTCGAGCCGTTCGGCAAGTTCGGCAAGAGCTGTTGCATGGGCACAAGGACGCAAGTGCAGGTCGGCTACGGTTCGATCGACCATCAGCTCCCACGCTTCGTCGACAAGCCCGACCGCAGGAGCCGTGCCCCGCGAGTTGTCACTTTCTTGTTCCCTACTCATCGAAAACAGTACCTTGCCACTCGAACAGTTCTCTTTCTTTCGAGGCGTCAAAGGTCTTATGTAGCTCTTCGGGAACAAGTCTGCGTATCTCTTTGATGCACTGTGCAGCCTTCCCACTCCGCGTGTCCAGCCCTTTGAGTTTCGGGATGATCTTCATGGCGAATTGGTCTGCCCGGGCGTCTTTTCTGGCTTTCTCAATCGCTTCCTCACCATCACCAGCCCGGGGATACAGGAGGATGTAGCGCAAGACGGCCTGGAATACACGCTGCCCAACGCCACGATTCACAAGCGCGAGGGCTTCGTTGATCTTCCCGAATTTTTCGTTTAAGTTCGCCACCAAGTCAGACTGATCCTGATCAGGGGCATTCGTCTTGAATGCCGGCTCGCACCACCGCTCCCATACTTCGCAGTTGAGTTTGTGGGAGCTTACTTCTGTCGCCTTTCGGCTACGCTTCCCGAACGTGCAGACAAACTCCCCCGGACGCGGGAATGTGACGACGTTTGCCCGGTCCATGACCTTGTCAGAGACATCAAGCGTACTCTCATCCTGATTCAGCGTCCCAGCGAAAAGGACGTTCGGCGCGAGGAACAGACGATCACATTGCTCCGTGTCATCAGAGGCGCTCTTCCCCAAGTCCAGCTTGACGGTTGCCCGCAATCTTTGCTCGGGGGTCGGATTGCCCGTCAGTAGGACGGACCGACGTGACTCAAGACGACTGAGTAGATCGCTGAAGTAATACTCGACTCGAGCCAGGTTCATCTCATCGAGGAGGACCAACATCAGGCGGTCCTCGAGAGAAGCCGGGGATTTGGGATCAACGAACTGGAGCATGGCCCGGGTTAGCTCAGTTGATCGAAAATTCCCATCTGCATAGTTGAAGAAACCGAAGAGATCCAAGGGGCTGTCCCAGTTCGGCTGTACGGCGATTGGCAGGAAATAGAGTCCCCCGAAATCTGCGTAGAGACGCGGCAACTCGCTCTTTCCCGTGCCACTGATTCCCACAAGCAAAGTGAGCGGGGAGATGTCCTGTGTTTTCAGGGACGTGTGGAAGGCACGAAGGAGACGCTTCCCGATCTTGAATCCGGAGTTTTCTATGCCCTTCTCGATGTTCTCAAGCCAAGCAGCTTCGGAACAGCCATTGATCGTCGCGGCCTTGATCTCGGGATGCTCTCCGAAGATCGGCTCGAATGCCTGACGCTGTTGCGACCTACGCGCTTCTTTGTCCGCTATCCGCTTAGCTTCCTCCCGTTTCTCGCGTTGCTCGAGGAGTTCGGCCTGCCCCTTGATGAGCCCCTCAAGTCGTGCCGATTCCCGCTGCTTGTCCGCAATGCTATCCTGGATCTCACTCTCCTTACCCTTGAGCTGCTGCAACAGGGAGATCTGTTCGTCTCTTTCCTTCTCCACCCGGTCACACTCTCGGCGCAGGCGTTGTTCCTCGCCCGCCAATTCCCCGAGCTTCCCGCTCAGTTCGTGGTGAAGGGCTTTGATCTCCTCCTGCGCAGCTCTATAGAACTCCGGTATGCCGCCGGCCACATGACGGTGATCTTCCTCATGGTCGCGTTGTGCTCGTTCGAGCTCGGCACCGAGTTCCGCCACCCGTTTCTCCGTCGTCTGAAGGAGGGCCTGAAGCCTGTCAATTTCTTCCTGCTTGGCGTCCAGACCGGCGGCACAAGCTGCTTCTGTCTGCTTGGAGATCTCCTGCCTCGCTCTGCTGATCTCGGCAGCTTTTTCAGCTTCGACGGAGCGACGGTATTCTGATTCCCCGTTGTCCAGTTTTGCCAGAAGCTCCAGCCGATTCTGCCTGATCTCGTCCACCTCCGTCCGCAATGTCTTTACGCGCTGTTCTGCTTCCCGGAACGCTTGCCTGGCCTTCTCGGTATCGGCCTGCAGCGTCTCCAAGCGCTCCCTGTCTTCCTTGAGGTCCCGAAGCTCGGCCCTCAGCTCTCTCACTTCTCGCTTCAGCTGCTGATTCCTTCGCTCCTCCTGGGCCGCCGCAGTTTCGGCCCTCTCCAGCGCTGGTTCATAGCCTTTCCGGAATTCCTCCAGTTCCGCCAACTTCGTTCGGTCCTCGGACTCGCGTATCGCGTGGTTCCTGTAAGGCCTGAGTTCTTCGACCTCAGCCTGCAAATCTTGGTAGTCGATTTCGAGGACATCATGCTGTTTTAGTTTGTCTGTCAGCTTCTTGTTCTGCTTGACGACTTCCTCGAAGATCTTGGGATCAAGAGCACCGGACTCCAGGTTCACATTCGTAAGCTGCAATTGCAGTTGATCGCGTTGCTCACGTAGCTCTTGTTGCTCTTTCTCCAGCCTCTCGCATTTCTGTTCGACAAGCTCGAACTCGCCAATTCGGTACTTCCGGATACGCTCGATCAGAGCGCCAGAATCCTCCTCTATATCGCTCTCTAAGTCCTCTAGTTCAGTGAGTTTGGCACTGACATCCTCCTGCATCTTCGCCACTGCAGCTTGCTGCTCAGACGCCGCCTTCTCCCACGTTCCCAACGCCTTCTCCAGGCTGGCGACCTGCTCGTCCCCACTTGCTTTCAGGTCTGCGACGATCTTGGTCACCGCCTCACGAGCTACTTCCTCCACCCCTGCCGCCGTGAGGATCTGGGTCAAACCGGCGATGGAATCGCTGATTGTGTTCCCTTGCAGTTCCAGAATCTCCCCAAGCATCGTGGTCGTCCGGTCGGCAATACTAGCGAGTGTCGCCTCATGGTGCTCGAACGTTCCTTCTGCGGTCGTAAGGATGGACTCCTGTGTTGCCTCCATCGCGTGCTGCAACTGCGTGCTGGCCTCTTCGGAGAGTTGACGCAGGGACTCGCTTTGAGCATCTATTAGCTTCTGCCCCGTCTGCTCCAAAACAGTCTGCTCTACCTGTTCCAGGAGAGACTGTATACGGATACTGAAGTCGGCAAATGTCTGCTGTACCTGCCCCAATTGCCTTTCGAGGGCCTCATCGACCCCGGATGAAGTCCCCTTTTCTCGCTTGAACTTGTCGAGGAGTCCTTTGCCAACCGGCTTCTTGCTCGCGGGCTTCTCGGATGCTGGATCCCGTTTGCTTTCCGCCGGTGAGGGGGCATTGTCCGGCGTCTCTTCTGGCAGGGG
The DNA here is from genome assembly GCA_018645275.1 of Verrucomicrobiota bacterium. Lineage (GTDB taxonomy): Bacteria > Verrucomicrobiota > Kiritimatiellia > UBA8416 > UBA8416 > JABGOW01. The sequence goes on along the minus strand of JABGOW010000315.1, from coordinate 155 downwards.
ACCGGCCGGTCCCTTTTCTTCATCCGGCGTTGCGGCGGTCTTCGGCTGTTCGCCCGAGGCCGGGGCTTCTTCGGGAAGCCGTCCGGAACCCGATTGGGAACCGACTTCCGCTTCTGCCTCGGGTCCGGAAACTCGCATGCGAAGCAGGGCTTTTT
>JABGOW010000017.1 GCA_018645275.1 Verrucomicrobiota bacterium | reverse complement strand
AGTCGAAATCGCCGAGGGTACCCACTTCACCTGGGTCGATGATTCGCGCCAAACCGAAGTCGAGAATCTTCGGCGTGCCGTCGGCCGTGATCATGATGTTGGCGGGCTTAATATCGCGGTGGATGCGGCCCTGTGCGTGCGCGTGGGCCAAGGCGTCCACAAGAGGTATGAAGGTATTGAAGAACAGATCCAGTTTGATGCCGTCAGATGGAAGGTGCTTGGCCAGCGTCTCACCGTCCACGTGCTCCATCACGATAAAATGGATATCTCCGTCTTCCTCTATGGAGTGGACAGTCGCAATGTTGGGATGATTGAGGCTGGCGGCAGCCTTGGCTTCACGGCGGAACCGGGCAAGACGTTCTGGGTCACTACGAACTGCATCAGGCAAAACCTTGATGGCAACCTGACGATCCAGTTTGCTATCCTCAGCAAGGTATACCTTGTATATTAGATTTTGATCGTGATGATGTGTTTTGCAGTCCTTGTTGTTCAACCGCCGGACCAGCCCGTTAGACTTCTGATCGGAACAGATCGTGGGAGAGCTTGGGGCGGTCCGGCGGTCACTGCCAGAGAGCCCGAACCGTTGCCAGGGCCCATGAGCCCGTATCCACAAGGCCGGGCGAAATGCAGGAGGAAGCGCCATGAGTGATGCGTCGGTGTTCGTAGGGATCGATGTCTCCAAAGACAACCTGGATGTGGCCGTAAAACCAGGTAATGAGTCCTTCGCGGTACCCAATACGTCAAAGGGCCATGACGAGCTGTGCAAGCGATTACGCCCTTTCAAGCCCAAACTGCTGGTGGTGGAGGCCACAGGAGGTATGGAACTCGATGCGGTGATCGCCTTATGTGATGCTGGTATAGTGGTCGCCATCGTCAACCCACGTCATGTCAGAGATTTTGCGAAAGCCTGTGGCCAGTTAGCTAAGACGGACTGCATCGACGCTGCTATCCTGGCCGACTTCGCCGACAAAATACGACCTGAACCACGGCCTATGCCTTCAGAAGAGACCCGGGCGCTCGATGCCCTTATCACCAGACGACGCCAGTTGGTGGACATGCTGGCCGTGGAAAAGAACCGACTGACCACGGCCCGAAAGGCCATGAAGAAAGATATCCTGCGTCACCTCGCCTTCCTGGAGAAAGCCATCGGACAGATGGACAACGATCTACAGAAATCTGTTGAGGACAGTCCCATCTGGCGCGTCAACGATGACATTCTCCAGAGCGTGCCGGGTGTGGGGCCCACCTGCGCTACCACACTGATGGCACAGCTGCCGGAACTCGGTATGCTCGACCGAAAAAAGATCGCGGCTCTCGTAGGTGTCGCCCCGTTAAATCGGGACAGTGGCTACAAAACGGGCAGACGCATAATCTGGGGCGGCCGGGCCCCGGTGCGAGCCGTCTTGTATATGAGCACCCTGGTAGCCACACGGCACAATCCGGTGATACGGACTCATTACGAACATCTGATAAATCAGGGCAAACTCAGAAAAGTCGCCATGACGGCCTGCATGCGGAAACTACTGACGCTGCTCAATGCCATGATCCGAGACCAGAGTCGATGGCAACCCGAAATGGCCATGCCGAAATAACTGCAGTACGCGCAAAAACAGCTTGTTTTCAAGACCGTTGCTCTCCCATGCCGCCAGCGCCTAAAGCGCCGAGATTCCTATAATGTCCAAGCTCCGAGCCGACCATGAGACGTCTCCGGATATTCTAAGGGGGAGGGTGATGTATGTATAGGAAGTACATATGTGTCAACACATATGAATGCCTATTGGTGCCTTGACATGGTGGTGAGGCCGGCGTAGTATCTGGAATCTCCCCCTAACGAAACCAATTCTAAATAGTCCGGTAGCAATTCTATGAGCGGCAGTATGGTGCGAGATGGCGACACCGTCGTACTGAAGATGACTCTTGGCGGAAATGACGAAAAGGTGATGATGCAGGTTCCTGAGCTGAGCG
>JABGOW010000530.1 GCA_018645275.1 Verrucomicrobiota bacterium | reverse complement strand
TCCGCACGTGCAGCAAAGCTCAACGCATCGGCAGAGTCCTTGTTTAGGCAGAAGTTGTGGTCATAGCCTCCGGCAAACCGCAGCTGCTCGTTATCGACATCAATACGATCGCCGATTGCATGCGGCTGACGAAAGTCGAAGGGAGAGCCTTCGACTGCAGCTTCCTCTCCGTACGGAATGGCGCCAGCGTCAGTTGGCAAGTAGCGATCGGAATTGATCTGCATGGTCTGCTCACCGTGATAGCCGGAGTCGTGCCCGGCAAGATTGAAGTAGGTGTGGTTGGTGACGTTATACGGCGTCGCTTTCGTGCTCTCAGCTTCGTAGTCGATCTTGAGCTCGCTGTCTTCGGTCAGCGTATAGGTCAGCACGGATCGGACTTCGCCCGGATAGCCCTCCTCTCCATCGGCACTCACGTAGACCATGCGAACGGCATTCTCCGATTCAAGCAACTCTGCGTCCCATACCACTTTGTCAAACCCACGCAAGCCGCCATGCAGAGCGTTGTCGTCGTTATTCAGAGCCAACGTATACGACTCCCCATCAACCGAAAACGTTCCACGGCAAATTCGATTCGCGAAGCGTCCCGCAATGCACCCAAAGTAGGGCGTATCCTGTACGTACTCTTCCGCTGTATCATGCCCCAAAACGATATCGGAAGTCGCCCCGGTTCGATCTGGAACTTCAAGGGAGACGATCGTACCGCCATGATTCATAATGCGCGCCACCACGCCGCTTCCGTTGGTCAGGGTAAAAAGCTGAACCGCATCGCCAAACTGATTCTTCCCAAAGGACTCCATTCTTGCCATTGCCAACACTCCTCTTCACGAAGACACCGTTTCGATAACAGACTCCCGACATAATTATCGAATGCAGAGCACAAGTAAACCCGCATATTTGATAGCGTTCAAATGTTGACGCCTGGCCCCCTGCCAGCTCGCCTTTCAAATGTTGACGCTTGGCCCCCTGCCAGCTCGCCTTTCAAATGTTGACGCCTGGCCCCCTGCCAGCTCGCATGGCAGGAGCCAAGAGCTTATCAGCCAATGCACAAGCCAACACACTAGCCCAGAGGCTGGAAAAGCGCGAGAAAAGGCCCGTGGGCCAAGGCTCGCGCGGACCAACCGCAGTTCTTCATAAGCCTGTTTTTGGCTGCAAAGCTGATTCACCTGCCAGGCGAGCTGACAGGGGTCAGAACGCCCAAGCATCAACATTTGAACGTTCACATACTTTCTGGGACCACTTGGCGAAACCGCGCGCTGAACCAGAACAGGCAGCAAAGCCGGGCTTGCATACAACTGTGCTCACCCGTATGATCCCGACCTGTGTAGTAGAGAACGCACCACCCATGTACAGAGGCCCCCATGGCTGACAAAATCAACGGAAGTGCCGCAGCAAGTCCGACGCTCATTCTATCAAGTCGCGATGACCGAAATCGCATTCTTGTCCAGAAGTGCAAGCTCCTTGCCGTCAGCGGGCCCCTCAAAAGCCGCGAGTTCATCGTCAACAGCGACACCTTCACGATCGGGTCAGGCCGCAGCAACGACCTGATGCTGGAGGACTCAACGGTTTCGCGACGTCACTGCGAGATCCAACTCAGCCCGGATGGCTATGGAATCCGTGACCTCGGCAGCACCAACGGCACCTACGTGCAGGGCGTACGCATCAAATCCGCATTTCTGGATGAAGGAACAGAGTTCCAATTGGGGAGTACCCGCCTCGTCTTCTGCCCCATGCAGGAAATGATGGAATACCGACTCAGCAAGCAGGAGGCCTTTGGACGCCTGCTTGGAAGAAGCGTTCCCATGCGGCGCGTGTTCCACATTGCCGAGCGCTATGCCAAGACCGATTCAACCATCATGATCGAGGGCGAGACCGGCACTGGAAAGGAAGTCCTTGCCGAAGAGATCCACCGCCACAGCAGTCGGGCTGACAAGCCTTTCATTGTCATCGACTGCGCGTCCCTCGCCAAAGACCTGGTGGCCAGTGAGCTATTTGGCCACGGAAAGGGCGCCTTTACCGGTGCCATTACGGACCGCGTGGGGGCCTTCGAGCACGCCAATGGAGGCACCGTGTTTCTGGACGAAATTGGTGACCTCTCACCCGAGCTGCAACCGCAGCTTCTCCGCGTGCTCGAGAAACGAGAAGTGAAGCGCGTTGGAACCAACACCGTCAAGAAAATCGACGTGCGGATCATTTCGGCAACGAACAAGAAGCTGCAGCATGAAGTCAATGCCGGAAACTTCCGCGAAGACCTATACTTCCGACTCTCCGTCATCCATATTGAGCTCCCCCCGCTACGCAAGCGCAAGGACGATATTGCCATGCTCGCCGAGGCTTTTCTGAAAGAGTTTCTGGGAGAAGACGCACCGCTTGAAGTCGCCAACGTAAGCGAAGCCGCGCGTGCATTTCGAAATCATGACTGGCCAGGCAATGTTCGCGAACTGCGGAATCTTGTGGAGATCGCATCCCATAGCGAGCAACAACCGATTGATCTGGCAGCCTTCCTCTACCTCGGACGCAGCCGAAGGCCTCAGAGTAGCGAAATGAGCAGCCGCTTCACCGCAGACCGCCCGTTCAAAATCGTAAAACAGGAGCTCATCCAGGAGTTCGAGATGCACTACATCGCCGACCTGCTCAAACGGCATGATGACAACGTCTCACAAGCAGCCCGTCAGGCGGACATCGAGCGCGCATACTTACAGCGGCTGATTCGGAAATACGGCCTCCGGGACAGTCAGGCAGAGTAGGACTGGACTCATCCGAGTTTCCCTCTGCTTGTCGCATGAGATCCTTCGGCTGCGCTCAGGATGACACTTCTCCAAGGCTTGCTGTCATGTCGAGCGAAGTGCTTGCATCTGCTCGCATCCCGACGAACGTCGCGGACCGAACTCACCCCGACATTCGTCGGGATGATCAGCACTTCGGGGTCGAGACAGAGCGCTCCCCAGCCCTCAACCGAACGCGAACCACGGGCCAACTACTTCCCGAACATATCGGCGGCATCATAAGCTCTTGCGTAGGCTTCCAGAGGCCGACGAAAGAGTGTCGCGCCCTGCACCCACTCCAACGGCGCATAGAGAACACCGAAGAGACCACCCTCCGGCCTTCCCGTGGCCCTGTAAACCGGTGCACCGCTCAGCAAGTAGCACAAAAATCCGGCCGCCACGAGCCCTGCGACCTTCACGCTGCGTTTCCAGCGAAACTGGCGCATAATGCGCGTATGCAGCTGCTCGACGTCTTCCGTCGCATCCTTCGCCCGTAGCTCGCGAGCCAACCGCAGCGCGTACTTCCAATGCTTGGCGCGCACAGCCACGCGCAAGCGTGCAAGATCGCGATCAAACTGAAGCGTATCTAGCTGACTCTCTGTCTCGGAAAAGGCACCGTCAAAGGCCAGCGCATTGTACTCGTCAATGTACTTCCGAACTTGCTCGTAGTTGCCCTCATCCATCTCGCGCCTGATCTCGTTATGCAGTGCCGCACGCCGGCGAAATGCGGTTGCCGCCTGGTCTGAAACCTGGTGAGCACGATCAACCAACTTTCGCCCATTCACGCCCTGCGGACGGAATCCGGAAAGCTGATTCTCCTCCTGTGCGACAAGGGCAAACTCCCTGCGCTCCACGTGCTGCAACATCGCAGCAAGCACGCGCTGAGCATTCTCGTAGGCCTTCGCATCGGCTCCACAGACACCACAATACTGAATGCCGAAACGAGATTCTGAGCCGCACTCCGCACAGAGCACCCCTCCATCCCAGCCACATTGACCACAATAGCGAATTGCCACAGGGTTCGTCGTCGTGCACCACTTGCAGTGCCATGTTGTCTTCGCCGTAGACAGCTTTGTCTGGCTGGGGGACTGAATCAACGTCAACGCCGTACGAAGGGCCTTCACCGTGGACCAGCGACTCTCCCGATCGGTTTCCAGTGCCTTGACAATCGGCATCCGCAGGACCTCGGGCAGGTCATTCTGCCGGAAATAGCGGGGATTCTTACCGGTGATACAGAAGTACAACAGGGCCCCCAACCCGTACACATCGGCACGCTCATCGGCGAGACTGGCATCCGTTTCCTGCTCTGGGGCTCCATATCCCAGCGACAGCATCGTTTCCCCGGGAAGCGTCAGGGGCTTCACTTCCTCCCGTTGGACTCGCGCCAACCCAAAATCGACAACCTTCGGCTCGCCGCTCTCATCAAGCAGAACATTCGTGGGCTTCAGATCACGATGAATCACCGAACAGGAGTGGGCGTACTCCACCGCACGGCACAGCTTGATCAGCATATCGAGAGCGCTGTCCAGCGGCATTGGGCCCTCACGGTGGACTCGATCCGCCAGCGCATATGCAGGAGGCGGAGAACCCTCACGCGCGGGAGGCTTGGGGCCTGCTACATACTCCATTACAATGAAGGGGCCCTCACGGTCCTCCCCCAGAGAGTAGACGTGCACGATATGGATATGATTCAGGGATGCAACGGCCCGGGCCTCTTGAAAAAAGCGATCCTTCATCCCCTCGCTACTCAGGCTGGATGCATTGAGCCGCTTGATCGCAACGCAACGTCCAAGGCGCCGGTCTCGCGCGAGATAGACGACCCCCATGCCGCCATCCCCGATCTTGTCGATGATCTCATATTGCGAGGCCAGGCTAGCCGCGTCCGTCGGGCGGTACACCGTTGAATCCTCTTCACGCCGGATGGACCGCGTCGCAATCTTCATTCTAACCGTCTTGGGGTCGTCTGCGGTAGAATTTGCCTGTGAGTGTTGTGTCTGCTCGTTCATGGCTCTGTAGCTACTGCACACGGAAGCGAAAACCGAAACGTGCTGCCCTCGTCTGAATCGGATTCTACCCAGATGCGGCCACCGTGATGTTCAACAATGCGTTTGCACAGGGCCAATCCCGCTCCAACGCCTGAGGTCTCCGTGCGCGGATGCAGCCTTCTGAAGACCACGAAGACCGCGTCATGGAACTTGGGTGCAATCCCGATACCGCAATCCGCAAAGCTGATTGTCGCCGTGCGAACACCATCTACATCTTCGACCGCGCCACTGACATGAACATGAGGAGGACGCGCATCCCCGGCAAACGACAGCACGTTCTCGATCAACTCTGTGAACACCTTGAGAAGCTGAACAGCGTCACCTGACACCACGGGAAGCACGTCACGGCTCACGGCACATTCCGCGGCCCCAATCGGCTCTTCCAAAGCATCAAGGGCCAGCGACAGGATCTCATTCAGATCGACCGGAGCAAACGCTTTGCCTTTCGTGCGTACCCTGGAGAGCTGCAACAGTTCGGTGAGCATACGCTGAAGGCGTGACGCACCATCCACGGCAAACTTGAAATAGCGCTTCTCGCCCTCGTCCATGCGGCCGCCGCACGATTCCTCAATCAAGGCAAGAAAACCAGCGATTGCCCTGGCCGGCTCCATCAGGTCGTGCGACGTAACGGCGGTAAACTCCTGGAAATCACGCTCCAAGTCGGCAACATGCGCTTCCAACTCCGCGATTCTGTCCTTCTCGTCTCCCTCAGTCATCAGACGCCCCTCACTCTCGCACAACTCCCCAACTCGACGGACATGCTACCATAACTGGAAGACGTGGCAACTCATCGACTCAACTTTCCTCGGGCGAATCTACCGTTTGTTGCGGGAGACGCCAACCGACCTGGTGTCGGCGGAGTCAGACATTGGACCGGGGAAAAGAATGAAAAATGCTACGCCGCAGGCAGAGCATCCCTCGGAGGCAGCTGCACAAACCCAAACCAATAGCGCTGCAGGTGTTCGACAATGTCGACAAGCTCGGTAAAGGTCACCGGTTTGCAGATATAGGAATTTGCCCCCAACGCGTAGCTCTTCAGAATGTCACCTTCGTCTGATGATGTTGTCAGCACAACAACAGGAATTGAACGCAAATCCGGGTCACCCTTTATCGCGGCCAGTGCTTCTCGACCGTCCATGCGGGGCATATTGAGGTCGAGCAGCACCAGATCCGGACGTGTCGATCCGCGGGCCTCACGTTGCTCCTCAAGAAAGTCCATCAGTTCAACGCCGTCATTCGCAATCGTGATGCTGTTCCCCTCATCCGACTGCCGAAAAGCCTCCTGCAGGAGAAGCTGATCGTCCGGGTCATCTTCTGTAATTATAATGTTCAAGATAGTGGCCTCGCTCAACGGTCCATCTCACTGGACTATCTAAACCGGACAGTCTCAGTGGTTATCTAGCAACAATGTACAATACCGAATCCTGCATCGCCAGAAGATCTCACATCAAGAAACCGTAGGAAGATCCCTACACCCAGCCATACCTCTCCCTACCTCGTTGGATCGTCGGAAGAGAAGGTGCAATTGTAGAGGCCAACGCAGACAGACCGCCACGTACAGGGGCTCAACCGGAGAGTGGCGGATGTTCGGGCTAGTCAACCAACCCATGCCGCATCGCGTATCGCACGAGATCGGCTGTGCTTCGCAGCTTCAGCTTCGCCATCATACGTGAACGATACGTGCTCACGGTCTTGCCGCTGATACCGAGGTCTTCCCCGATCTCTTTCAGTGACAACCCCGCCGAAGAGAGCACGAGCACACGAAACTCACGCTCTGACAGCCCATCAATTCCTTCGCCCCTCGACTTGCGTGTCAGATAATCGGTGAGCTGCTGAGACAGCGAGGCGCAGATGTACTTCTCCCCTCGTGTCACGGTCCGAACGGCCGTCGCAAGCTCCGCAAACTTGCCGCTCTTCACAATATAGCCGTCTGCGCCCTCCCCCAGGGCCTGCAGCACGTAGCGTACGTGATCCAATGCAGAAAGAACGAGAACGCGAACCCCGCAATCCACCCCTTTGGCAGTCTTAATGAGTTCCAGCCCGTTCCCATCGCTCAATTTCAAGTCGAGCAGAACAACATCGCACAGACCCGGTTCGTGGTTAGCTCTAAAATCTTCAACCCCACAGGCCTCGTGCACGACGCGGATGTCCCGACTACCCGAGAACACGCGCCTTAGTCCCTCGCGAAACATGGCGTGATCGTCAACGATCGCAACCCTAATCATCTCGCCTCCCCCTAGTTGGCGCGATTATAACAAACTGCACGCCCGCTGCAAGCAGACAAGTTAAGAAAAGGAGGTCTCTGCACAGGGCCATTCAGTTCTGGATAACAGCTTTGGCGAGAGAGGTCTCGAAGTATGAACCAGCTTCTCTCTGTCATCCCGAGCTTGCCGAGGGATCTCCTGGATAGGCGATAAGCTTGAGATCCTTCGACTCCGCTTCGCTCCGCTCAGGATCACACAGGCTGGGCCAGAGCCGGAAGGCACGGCATTAGATCCCAAGGTTCGAGAGCATCGTACAGATCGCGTTGGTGATTTCAACCAACTTGGGATGCTCTACCTCAACATCTTCCACAGATGCAGAGAACCCATCAATAGCGAGCTGCAGCAGATGCGGGTTGGTCTCCTCTCGAATGGCCTCGTGCGTGGCCGCACCGGCAAATCCCGCGATGCTCTCGGCCTTCTCGCCGTGGGTCTGCTCAAGCTCAGACATCTCCGTCCGGAGCGTCGAGAGCAAGCCCGCAAGCTCCTCGCGCGACTCGGCACTTATCCCGGACGACTGTCTTATCTTCGCTTCAATCCGTTCGATTAGAGCCTCACTCATATGCCGCATCCTTTCCGCTTCGCATTGCCATCATCGTGGTCATGAGATAAGAGTATAGCCCGCATTCACCTTTAGCAAGCCGATGTCGCAAACCTGAACAGGAAGACAGCCATGTCACAGGAAAACCCGTTGCTTCTATGCCGAGAGCTCCCCCTTTTCAATCGGATCCGGCCAGAACACGCCAAGCCGGCAATCGACACCATTCTATCCAGCCTTGAGCCCGCGCTAGCCGATCTCGAAGCCACCGTAGCCCCCACTTGGGACGGCTGCATGCTCCCCATGCGCGACCTATTTGAGCCATTGGACTTTGCCTGGGGCATTATCTCTCATCTGCACAGCGTAATGAATACACCGGCATGGCGGGAAATCCACGACGAACTGCAACCCCGGATTGTCGAGCTCTCGCTCAGGGCCAGCCAGAGTGAACCCATCTACCAAGCACTGAAAACGCTGAGAGACAGCGGCGTATGGGCTTCGCTCAGCACCACGCAGCAGCGTATCGTGGAATCCAGTCTGCTTGAGGCAGAACTGGCTGGCGTGGGCCTCCCACACGCCGAACGCAAGCGCTTCAATGCCCTGAAGCAAGAACTCGCACAGATCACGACGAACTTTAGCAACAACGTGCTCGATGCGACCAAAGCCTATGCACTCCAGTTAAAGACGAATGATGAGATTGTGGGGCTTCCTCAATCGCTGCTCATTGCAGCATCTGAGGCCGCCAAACGAACAGGCTCGACGGAGAGCACCCCAACAGATGGCCCATGGGCTATCACGTTAGAGATGCCCCTGTTCGGACCCTTCATGCAATATAGCCAACGGCGCGACCACCGAGAGACACTCTACCGCGCCTACATCTCGCGCGCCTCCTCCGGTTCCACGGACAACACCCCCCTTATTGATAGAATTCTCTCATTGCGCCAAGAGATAGCGGCCCTCCTAGGGTACGAAACCTATGCCGAGGTTAGCCTCTCACAGAAAATGGCAGACAGCGTCGAGGAGGTAGACACAATGGTTGAGCGGCTGCGTAGCGTGGCCTTCCCCGTCGCCAAACGAGAGCTTGAGGAGTTGGAGTCCTTCGCCTCAAACCACGGCCAGAACGCCCCCCTTATGAACTGGGATACGGGGTACTGGAGCGAGAGCATGCGCGAAGCTAGATTTGGATTCACGGACGAAGACCTGCGGCCCTACTTCCAGTTTCCCCGCGTGCTGGAAGGTCTGTTTGGCCTCGCGAACCGTATCTTCGGCATCACCATCTCAGCACCGGATACACCCATGCCCGTGTGGCACGAAGACGTGATGACCTTTGTCATCAGCGACGACTCCGGAGCGCAGATTGCCTCCTTCTACCTCGACCCCTACTCACGCCCTGAGACAAAACGAGGCGGAGCCTGGCTAAACCCGATGCGCCCCCGATGCCGCAAAAGCGACGGAACGACAACACTCCCCGCGGCCTACATTGTATGCAACCAGACACGGCCAACCCGCGAACAACCCTCACTGATGACCTTCTCCGAGGTCACCACCCTGTTTCACGAGTTCGGTCACGCCCTGCACCATCTTCTCACAACCGTCGATGAACCCGAAGCTGCGGGTTTGCACAACGTCGAATGGGACGCCGTGGAGCTTCCGAGCCAATTCATGGAGAACTGGTGCTACCACCGCCCCGCCCTTCTCCAGATGAGCCGTCACATCAAGACTCAACAGCCACTGCCCGATGAACTCTACCAGAAAATCTGTGATGCCCGCACCTTCCGCGCTGCGTCAGCCAGCGTACGTCAGCTCCTTTTTGCCGCACTGGACATTGAGCTACACCACCGCTATTCGCCTGGCTCCGAGCTAACGCCTCAAGATATCAAGCAACGGATCGCCGCCGAGTTCAGCCCCATTCCCTTCCTCGACAGCGATCGTTTTCTCTGTGGATTCACCCACATTTTCGCCGGGGGATACGCCGCGGGTTACTACAGCTACAAATGGGCCGAAGTCCTCTCCGCCGATGCCTTTGAAGCCTTTATCGAAGCAGGGGTTGACGATCCAGAAGCCACGGCCACAACGGGGCGACGTTTCCGCAATACCATCCTCGCCCTCGGCGGCAGCCAACATCCCATGGACGTATTCAAAGCCTTCCGCGGCCGTCCCCCAGATCCAGATGCCCTCCTCCGCCACGACGGACTTCTGAACCAAACTGAGTGAGTTTCTCGACACTGGTCACGGGCCATTCCATAACGATCCCCATTTCTCCGCGGTGATTCGTCAAGCGCTCCCGCAAACAGGACGTACCCCATCTTTAGGAAGTAGAACTCGATAATGCAGTTAGCATGCGGAAGAGAGGCTCGGAATGACACAGGACCTCGGGAAACTGTCATCCTGAGCGCAGCCGAAGGATCTGATGCGACAAGCAGAGAGAAACCGGAAAAGTTCTCACAGGCTATTGCACTCGACAACCTTTCGGCTGAACTGCTAGCGTCACCGAGAGCACTAACGACTGATCCGAGGATCCCATGATCTCGAGTTTTCTTTTTCCTGACTACCAAGGCTTCGCGCTGCTGCTGGTTGAGTTTCTTCTGGCAGGCGGGCTTGTGCTGGCGTTGTCGATCCGGCTTACGCACGAAGCCGATCAACTCGAGCGCCTGACCCCGCTCTCCGAGCTCTGGATCGGGATGCTGCTGCTGGCTTTTGTGACGTCACTGCCTGAGGCCGTGAACTCCATTGGAGCGACGCTCATGGAGGGGGCCCTGAATCTCGGCGTTGGCAATCTAACCGGCTCCAACATGTTCAACCTCTTGATCATTGTTGTGCTGGATTTCGCCCAAGGCTCCGGCCCCATCCTTCTAATGGTAAGGAGCAGCCAAGTATTCGTGGCTGCTGCCGGGGTTCTGCTCATGGCTGCGGTCGGGTGTGCCGTCGCCCGCTATATCCCGCTGGATAGCCTTCCACCCGCAGGTGCTGGTGTCGGCATCGCATTCAGCATTGCCATCTTCGTTGCCTTCCTCGTCGTAAGCTGGCTCCTCGTCAATCGTGACGACGAGCCTCCCGCCGAAACCGATGCCCCTCGAGCCGCTGAGCCCACTCCCGGCAACCTGAAGCGCACGATCATCATTTTCGCGGCGGCGGCAGTAGGGGTTGTTTTCTCCTCGCTCTGGCTGCTCCACATCTGCGACGCAATGGCCGTAACCCCAATAGCCCTGGGCAACCGCACATTCACCCTGGGACACTCCTTCGTCGGCTCATTCTTGCTGGCTGTGGCCACCTCCCTTCCAGAGCTTTTCGTCTCTCTGGGTGCGCTGAAACTCGGCCGGGTCAACATGTCCATCGCCAACATTTTCGGATCAAACATCATGAACATGTCCTTCATTCCGATCATGCACCTCGTCTCTGGACAAGCCGCCTTCTACAGTGCCATCAGCCCCGCCAGTATCGTTATGCTTTTTGCGGCCATCATCATGTCCACCCTCTTCATCGTAGGCCTCCTCGCCCAATCCAAGCGTTCTTTCCTCTTCCTCGGCTGGGAAGCCTGCTCCATTCTGGTCATCTACGCCACCACCGCCCTACTCGTCTTCCGCATGGGCACCGGCTCATAGGAAGCGGTATTCTCGGAACCGAAGACATCATGCATGCGGAATCCCGTAAATGATGCCTGCCATCCTCGCTTTTTGCCGTTTTTCGGTTGTTTTCCCTTGAAATGAGCTCGAATTAGGGCTAAAAGTCTACGGGCAACAGCCCAAGTAGGGCTATGGGAGGTATGGGACCATGGCAGTGAATGATTATGTGGCCAGTTTTATGGCTGAGTTTCCCTTTCAGGGACTGACTTTTGATGATGTTTCTCTGGTAACACAGTATGCGGATTTCTTGCCGGATGAGGCCGTGGTTCGCAGTCGACTGACGTCGCGTATTGATGTGAACATGCCTTTCTTGAGCGCGGCAATGGATACGGTCACGGAGTCGAACATGGCTATCGCCATGGCGCTGCTTGGCGGAATCGGCATTATTCACAAGAATTTGGAAGTCGAAGAGCAGGCCCGTCAGGTCGGCGTGGTGAAGCACCATTTGCATGGTCTCATCCGCGATCCCATTACGTTCCGGACCACGGACACACTTGCCACGGTGCACGAACGTCGCAACGCCCGCAATTTCAGTTTCAGCGGATTTCCTATTCTCGATGAAAATGGCAACATCGCCGGCATCCTAACCTCAACGGACATCAAGTTCGCCGAAGAACACCAGAGAATGGTCAGCGACGTCATGACAAAGCGCGTCATCACGGCGGACAAGGATACAGACCTTCAGACGGCTTACGAGTTGATGATGGAGAATAAGATTGGCAAGCTCCCGCTCGTCGATGAGGGCAAGCTGGTGGGGCTGTACAGTTTCTCAGATGTCAGCACGCTGATTCGGAACGTCAAGCCGCTCTACAATCGAGATTCCAAGTACCGCCTCCGGGTGGGTGCAGCCGTTAGCCCAAACAATGAGAGCCGGGTCGAAGCGCTCGCCGACGAGTGTGTAGACGTCATTGTCGTGGATAGTGCGCACGGCCACTCCAAGG
>JABGOW010000051.1 GCA_018645275.1 Verrucomicrobiota bacterium | reverse complement strand
CTACGCCGATTACAAGCACTTCCCCGATGTCGGAGGTCCGACGATCACCGAGATGGGGCGCGACGCCGTTGCGATTCTTCGGGGCGATGAGTGCAACGCGCGCGGATCTGAGTACATGGATTTTCATTCGAGGACAGATGAGTTTCTCGATCCCTGGAAGAACCGCTACCGCGTGGTGCTGGACAGTGCCCCGTATGATGGACGTGTGGACATTCCGGGGCACGGTAGTGGTCTAAAATTTAGTGCGGTATCGTGGTCAACGGGGCCTGATGGCGAGAGTGGCACGGCCGATGATGTCTGTAGTTGGAAAGACCGATAGGGAAGGGCTGAGGGCTGAAACCTGAAAGCTGAAGTTGGGGGCTTTCAAGGACTGCCGTATAGCACAAGATCCTTCGGCAAGCTCAGGATGACAGTAAGGACTTCGGGAGATTCCTCGACAAGCTCAGGATGACAGAGAAGGCTATGGAACGGTCATCCTGAGCTTGTCGAAGGATCTCCAATGTGGGTTACTTGGAAAAGCTGGGGAATATCCAAGGAAATGGTGAGAGTAGTATGACCGAGAAGCGATCCAGGTTTGGTTTCACATTGCTTGAGTTGCTGGTGGTGATCGTCATCATCGGGATGCTGATGGGACTCCTCTTGCCGGCGATCATGAAGGTGAAGAACAAGAGCAAGGAGCGTCGCGCGCAAGTCGAGGCAAAAGCGATTCAGACGGCTGTCGATGCATATAAGCTTCGTTACCACAGGTGGCCAGCGGCGGATGCGCATCTCCAAGCCGGTGTTGATGTTACCTATGGAACTGGAAACAACCACAACTACGAAGTCATGGAGAAGCTTGCCCGGCCTCCTGACGGGCAGTTTGTGGCTGCCGAGGGCACCTTCATTGATATGAGTGACTATCGGGTTGACCAGGCCGACAACGTTCTTAATCCCTGGGGGAACCAGTATCGGATTACAATGGATTTGAACGGCGATTACACGCCTTCGGGCGGTGTCAAAGTTGAATAGGTGAATGGCCTTATGACGACAGCAAGAAAATCTGGGTTCACGCTGCTGGAGTTGTTGGCAGTAATGCTCATCATGTTTTTGCTGATGGGGATTGGCACCGTAGCCATGACCGGACTGGTGCGTGGGTCCGGCATGAGTGGAGCCGTCACCAACGTGAGATCCGTGCTGACCCAGGCTCGGCAGTATGCCATTACGCAGGGGCAGGTGACCTATGTTGATTTCAGCCCGAATAGTATGAGGGTGTATGCCCGTTACCGTGGTGGAAGAACAGAGCCTGTGGCGACGGAGCGATTCTTGCCTTCGGGGATTCAGTTCGCCGAGGGAGAGGCTCCGGCACAAGTCGTGTTTAGACCCGATGGAACAACGGAGCGCGGTACGGGGCACTACACGGTGGAAGTAGAAGAAATGTATGTGGCCAATGCGCAGAGTGTTACGTTGGAGGTCGATGGTCTCACGGGATGGGTGCATTAGCAGTGAGACGGTTAGAGGGTTGCCATTATGGATTCTGACAGAACGACATTCCCATCGCCGCGATGCGAATCGCTGAATATGGGATGCGGGATGGCTGGCTCCGTAGTAATCAGGGCGGCAGCTTGTGAGTTATGGAGTGCGGTGACGAAGTCACCGCTTTGGATTCGAGCGAAGCGCAATGTGGAGAAGAATCGCAGATCAGATCGGTCGCTCTTGATGAATTCACGCTCTCCGCGCTCGCAGAAAGCGGCGATTCTATCGCCACACTCCAAACCAGGCAATTCCGTGGAACGAGAAGCTTGGGCAAGTTTCAAGTTTGTCCGCCCCGGGCAGAGGCACGCTACCGGATTCAGCTTGGTTGAAGTCAATCTTGCCATATTCGTTGTTGCGATTGGTCTGCTCACTCTGTTTTCGCTCTTTCCGGCAGGGCTGAAAGAGGGAGAGGCGGGCCATGCAGACACGCAGGCGGCCCTGTTTGCGGAGTATGCACTTGCCACCTTGCGTGCGGGCGCTTCGGAAATCGAGGGTTCGCAGTGGAATGCGGTTACGGCCAATCGTCTCTGGACGGCAGCGAACGGCGGTTCTCCTACCCCGCAAGAGTCGGGAAGCCCCACAGCCGTTGAGTTTCCAGAAGGCTCCGGGCTGTACATTCGCTACATTCTCGAGCGGGTTCAGAATGGGTCTCTGTACGACCTTACGTTGTGGGTGGCCGCAGGTCAGTATGGCACCGGCGATGCCAATCTCTTTAAGCAGAATGCTGAGCAGTATTTTACGCAGATTTTCTTTTCGGGGATGCCGTAGGGGAGAAGGGGAAAATTCGAAATTCGAAATTAGAGAGACTAAATTGAGAAGTCGAAATCAGAGAATGGGAATGGCGAGAAGAGGGACGTCAGGGTTCACGCTGCTGGAGATTCTGGTGGCGATGGCGATCCTGATGGTGCTTGTTCTCATGATGTCGACCCTTTTTCATCAGAGCACCATCGCCTGGGACAGTGGGCTTCGCCAGGCAGAGATGTCGATGCAGGCTCGGGCGGCAATGGCTCTGATGCAGCGAGATTTGATGCAGGCCGTCGCGGGTGATGTTGCAGGGAATATGCTGGAGTGTGAGTTCTGGGGTACTGGTTTTGGTGTTTGCACGCTGGCCGAAGCGTCCGGCAATCGTCGCGCCGTGAAGTGGGTCAGCTACGAGGGCTCTGGCAATCAGCTGATCCGGGAGGAGGTTCCGATTCAGGCCGTACGTCCTGCAGGGGCCGTTGTGGCGTACGGTTCGGACGGCCCCGCAGCGAATGCGCCCTTTCTTGATAATGTGAGTCACTTCGGTATTTCTGTCCCGGCAGGCACATACACGACGAACCTGCCTCCCTGGGTTGAGATCAGCCTGACGCTCGAGCATACCTCGGCGGGGGCGGCTGGGATCCGGGTGTGGTCGAATGGTCGGGATAGGGAATTTGACACCGAAGATGACAAAGATAAGCGTTTGAGAACGTGGCGTGACTGAGCCGTTTGCGGCATACTACACGGATTCTGCCGTGTGGACGACAGGGGCGAGGATGAGTTTCAAGACGATGAAGCGTGGAGATTACAGATTAAGGCGTAGGTGGGGCGCATCGGGGGGATTCTCTCTGATGGAGCTCATGGTCGTGATCGTGGTCATTATGATCCTGGTCGGGCTGCTGCTGCCCGCGCTTCTTTCGGCTCGCGAGGCGGCTCGGGAGCGGCGTGCGCGAACGGAGGTCTACGAGCTTCAGAAGGCCTGGCGCATGCTGGCCATGACCACTCCCGATGCAGATCTCACGGCGTACACAGAGATGAACAGCCAGGCGACGCGATTGCTCGGGGGGGAGAACCTCGGCGGCGCAAACCCTGGAGGCGTTGCGTTTATGGAGTTTGATGCTGAAGAACTGGCCGAGGGATTCCGAGATCCGTGGAGGCAGACCTATAAGCTCTCGTTCACGAATGGTGTTGATGTGATCACAGAGTGGGCCTTTCAGTCGCGTGTTCAGTGTGTCAACGATAAGCGGTACCGGTACTAGAGGGAAGAGTCGAGAGTCGAGAGTCGAAATTTGAGTATACGCTTGGCTGTTGTCATTCCGAGCTTGTCGAGGGATCTCTGCCTCATGCAGTTGGACGGAGATCCTTCGGCAAGCTCAGGATGACATAGGGCGGAGAGATCCTTCGGCAAGCTCAGGATGACATAGGGTGGAGAGATCCTTCGGCAAGCTCAGGATGACATAGGGTGGAGAGATCCTTCGGCAAGCTCAGGATGACAGTTGTGAGCAACGCAGTATATGGGGGCATGCCACTCAAACGGCTGCCCTGGAAGAACAGGGGCAGAGACCGGGAAGCCTGAAACGGGGAAACGGAAGGCAGGAATGCTGGAAGCTGGGATGGAAATGAAATCTGAGGCAAATCGGCGAAGTGGTGTGGCGGTCATTATCGTGCTGGGGATGTTGGCGCTGCTCATGATGATGGGGGTTGCATTCAGCGTTTCCATGCGTACGGAACGTCGTAGTGCCGGAAACTATTCGAACGACGTGAGTACGAAGAATCTCGTATGGGCTGGGCTGGCAGAGGCGGTTCGGGATCTGGATGACGCCATGGTTGCAGACGATGTTCCGTATCCGCTCTGGGAAGCCCTGTGGACATCCAACGGTATTACGCAGGTCTCTCTTGGACAGGGCGAGGCCGCAGGCCACGTTCCGGGTGTGTTGGCCTCGTGGAGCACCAACACGGCCTCCTGGCTGATTTGGGAGCGACCTGGCTCCGGTGGAATGCCAACGCCCTTTGGCCGCTATGCATATGTTATCCTGAACACATCAGGCCTGCTTGATGCGAACTTTTCCGGTGGCGAAGATCGAGGCGGAGGAACCAATGTCAATGAGATCAAGGTCGAGGAGTTTCCGTCTATCCTGAATCCTGCGAATCTCACCCGTTTCAAGAACGACCGCAAGACAGATGTCTGGTACGAGTCATTGCAGGAGCTGGAGGAGTTAAACAGCGGTATTGCAAACAACACCGACTTCTTCACGACCTACTCACGCTTTCCCCTCGATGACGACTTGATTTCGCTCGTGGGGACGGAGTCCGAGCTGGAAGCCCGAAGGGTAGAGATTGAGGCAAAGCTCAGGGCTGAGGTCCGCTTTGCCGATGCGCCATTTATCTTCAACAGCCTTCTGGACTACATTGATGAGGATAGCATTCCGCACAACAACGATTTGGCCGAGCCCTATGTTGAACGCGTGCCGATGATCAATGAGGTATGGGTTGACCGCTTGACGATGACTGTGACGCCTACGGCATGCACGCTATCGCGGCCAGACTTTGCGGTTGAGCTTGTGTACCCCTTTGTTGAAGTAAGTTCAGAGAGCTTTGCCGTTGAGATCGACGTCTCATCGACGATCGTGGATGCCAATGGGATCGTTATCGCAGGCCCCCAGATCGACACCTACCAGATGACGACCACGGCGGGCTCAGCCCCCGAGTCCTATCGTATGGAGCATTTTCGTGAGCGAAGCTATAGCGTGGTGGCGGATCTTACAGGCGGCGCAGTGTTGCCAGTGCAGGCGCAGATCAAGATAGGGTGCAGAGTGCTGATTACCAGCGATGGGAATCAGGTTGTGGATGCGGTTCCCTATCCCACGGGGACGGATGGTCTTCCGTTTACCATTTCGGCTACCGTCGCTTCTGGTGACATGGCTTCATGGGAGTGCGTAGATCCCCGTTTTAACTGGCTCGTGCCTTCCTCTCCCACGGGGCGCAGGAATCATTGGGTTGAGGGTGTGAACGGGGCGACTACGGCGGGCCAGGTCAATCAGGCTACGCTGGACATGTGGGCTTTGAATCCAAGGGATACGGGGTACGATACGCATATGCAGATGAGAGTCTCTAATCGTGAAGAGCTGATGTCCGTGGGTGAGCTGGGGCACATTCTGCGCTCAAGATCAATCCGATATCGGTTCAATACCATTCGGCTTTACGATATGGGAAGCAGTCAGCGGGATGGCATTCTCGACGGATTCACGGTTGAAACAAACGGGGTTCAGCGGGGGGTCATCAATCTGAATGCGGCCTATGAGGATATCATTCTCGCGGGTTTCGAAGATGCCCCGCGGAAATACCCAGAGAGTGGTCAACTTATCTCTCTTGCGGGCGCCGAGGGCATCCGGGATTACATCATGGACGACATTGACGCCGACGGCTTCTACGAAGACATTGCCGAGATGTGTGATTCGGATTGGGCTGGGATCGCTGGACTCGGTGGATACACCGATCTGGAGCGCGAGTCCATTATTGCGCATTCCTGTCGTCTGCTCGGTGTTCGTCAGAACCTCTTCACCATCATTGTTGGAGCGAGCCCTGCGGCAGCGGGCATGGGAAGCTACGCGCAGGATACGCGCGATCTGGTGCTCTCCGGGGACAAACGAGCTGTGTTCCAAGTCTGGCGCGATCCCGTTGTGAATGCCGACGGACGGCATGAGTGCTTTGTGCGGTTCTTCAAGTGGCTGGAGAATTAGAGCGATCGCAGCTCGCTCCGCCCCGACGTGCGTCGGGGTTCAAGCACTTGAATCTAAAGCGGTGACTTCCTGCTTCGCTGTCGCAAGCTCCTAGCTTCGCAGGACAAGGCGTCTCCGCACTCCAAATGGCCGGCGCATAAAGAGAGCGGCATGGAGTGCGGCGATGAAATCGCCGCTTTAGATTCGAGCGGAGCGTGATCCACGACATCGCGTCCAGTTAGTTTGGAGAACCACGTGCAGTCCAATCATCACGACACGGCATGGCCGCATGCTCCCTCGCATCGCCTTTCAACCCCGGGTACGTACTTCGTGACAGCCGGCACCTACGGGAAGCTTCACCACTTCTCAGATGCAACGAGACTTGATGTCTTGCAACGAGGGCTGCTCCGAGTGGCAGCGGATGCAGGATGGCAGCTGGAGGCATGGGCCGTATTCCCAAATCACTATCACTTCGTCGCCCATTCCCCGGAACGGGATGATGGGGCGAAGGGGCTGTCTACAATGCTCGCTCAACTGCATCGCAAGACTGCTATATGGGTTAACGGTCTTGATGACGCGAAAGGGCGGCATGTCTGGCACAACTTCTGGGAGACAAAACTGACCTATGAGCGCTCCTACCTAGCGCGGCTCAACTACTGTCGTCAGAATGCGGTTAAGCATGGAGTGGTGCGTGTTGCCAATCAGTATCGCTGGTGCTCTGCAGCGTGGTTTGAGCGGACCGCTACTGCTGCGCAGGTGAAGACAGTCTATGGGTTTCGGGTGGATGAGATGAGCGTGAAGGACGATTACGACGTCGCGGCGGATAGGCTATGAAGCCTCGCTCCGCGAGGACTGAAAGCGGTGACTTCCTTCTTCGCTGTCGCAAGCTCCTAGCTTCGCAGGACAAGCCGTCTCCGCACTCCATATGGAGTGTGCATAGAGGGAGTATGGAGTGCGGCGATGAAATCGCCGCTTTTCCTTCTTACTGTGTTGTCACCTTGTAGAAGCAACCGGGGGTGTCCAGGAGAAGATCACAGGAGACAGTGTAGGTGTTGCCCGAGACCGTCGTGCCCGCATTGGCTCCTGCTGTCCACGTGATCGGGCTAACCATGTTGGTGGTGTACCACGGCGTCATCTGTAGCGTATTGGTTTCCGCCTCCACTATGAAGTGGATGTCAAACTCCGTCATCCAGAATCCGGAGATGATCAGGGCACCATCGTAGTCTATGACCGGTGGCTCGTTCGTAGTGCCGGGCCACGGCACAAGGGTCTGACCGTCATTGATTTCGCCCGGGCTGTAGAGCCATGCAGTGGCCAGCCCCCAGTTCTCCGCGAAATCAGTCCCATTACTGCCCGTTCCGGTTGCATAGAGTGCACCATCCTCGTAATCATCATCCGTTCCCACGAAGACGAAGCGATACTCCTGATTGTTTGTAACCGCTCGGTTGAGATCGTCGGGGATGGTCTCATAGCAGATGGAGTGCTCGACGGCGCCCATGCTGCGGACAAGGTGAATGCCCCCTGTCGTCTCAAGATCATTGGTCAGGACCATGTCCTTTTCAACAACGGCATCCTTTCCGAAGACGAAGAACCCGAAGGCATTCGTGTCGTTGGGAACGCGTGTAGGCGGAACTGTTTCTATGGTGTAGCTTGCATCTGCCGTGACGTTAGTGTCGTCGACATTGAAGGTGTTGAGTTTCCATCCGCTGATATCGACGCCCGCCAAACCGCACAGTTCAACGTACTGTTGGGGTGAGATATAGGGTGGGGTGGGTACATACCCATCCGCCACATTCAGTTCATTGATCCAGACCTGTTTGGGCAGGCAGGAGAAGACGACATAGTATGGGGTGTTGGAGCTCTGGTTCGCGTTGTGATCCACGGGCCAGTAGTGCTCTGGATTTTCAAACTCCTTGTGGCGTACCGGGCTGGATTGCTCGCTGAAGAAGCCATCGAATTCCGCCTGCACGTAGTACTGGACGACGGTATCAATGGCGTTGGAGCCGTTCTGTCCGATCGGAACGGTTGTCTGGTAGGTCTGCGTTGTTTCCGTGTTCGAGATCATAATCATGGGGCGCACGTAGGGTGCGTTGTATGCGCCCCAGTCGTTCGTGCCGAGTTGATAATAGGTGCGTAGGGAGATGTTCGAGGGGTTTAGGAAGTGATCGTATACGGTTGCCGTGACGAGGACTTCGTCCGTGTGCAGCGGGATCTCAGGGCTCAGCTCCACATCGCGCACTTTGACCGAAGCGCCAAATGGGGCCGCCACGAGTAAGTTGTCAATGCAGGCGCGGCCATAGCCCTCGTCCGTGCGGATGCGCAGGCGAACATAATCATAGTTCCGCTCGTAGAAATGCTGCCGGAAGCTCTGGAATGTTTGGTTCGTGACATTGTAGAGGGTGTGCAGTGGGGTCCACTGTACGTCAGGCAGGTTGCGGTCGTTTGAGGCCACTACCTCGATCTGGGAGGGGGAACTGTCCCAAGCCCGATAGGAGAAGCTGACCTCCCCGACGCCCTCGGCAAGCAGCGGTGTTTCAATGAATGGCCATGCCTCCGTGTATTCGACGCCATCGGTGTCGTTGGAGGGGTGGTTGTTGATGTAGGCGCCCTTGATGTTGCCAACCTCCGGGAGGCGTTTGTCTGGCAGATTGGGGGTCACGAGTACGTTGTATCCTCGCCACGTTTCACTGTCCAGCGGGATCGGTTCGGTAATGCGGATGTTGTTGATGTAGGCACCGGAGTTCCAGTTGGTGGATGCATTCCGGATTCGGATGTACATGGCGTTTGTGCTGCTCTCCGTTGGAAGGCGCCATGTGAAGCTGCTCCAATCCTCCGGCGCATTGGTGACCATCAACGAGACCCAGGTGTTGGTGGTGGCATCCGTGGAGTGTTCGATAGCCAGAACCAGCTCGTTGGAGTCGATGCTCGTGCGCCTGTAGTCGAATTCGATGGTTGCGGCACCGTTGGGGAGCAGTGGCGAGCGGACACGCTGGACCACATCTGTGTAAGCACGGGAGGTGCTCAGTTCGAGCACATTGGTCCCGCCGATCGTCTCCGAATCCGTAGTGACCCAGGCCTCCGAGGCTCGCCAACCGTTCGTCGGGCTGAAGTCCTCTCCATGCCAGTCATGAGCCTGGATATTGTCAATGACGAGGTGGCCATCACCCGACGTGTGCTGAACGCGGACAAAGAGGTCTTCGGGGCGTGCAACGGTTTGTGAAATGCGCGTGTAGGCCGTGTTGCTGTAGCTTGAGTAAGCGCCGGCCGTGGTCCACGGGGAGGCGTCGACGTTGCCAAATTCGACATCCTCGTCGCGGATGTAGTCGACCGTGAAACCAAGCGAACCGCCCGTGAAGCCCGGTCGGGTGAAATCGCTCGAGCTAATCGTCCACGGGTTCCCACCATCATCCCAGTCTCCTCGCCCGTGGGATGCGTCGCTGTAGATCAGGGTTCCTCCTCTGTTGAAGTGATTCAGGTCGCCCGTCGTGTAGACGAGTACGCTATGCACATCGATGTCAGCGTCCATACCGGAGATGCCGATTGTCGTTCCGTCGGTTATGGCCCCGCCGTCCGTGAAAGCTCTGATGGCTTGGGTTCCATTGTTCCTGAACACTCTGAGTTTTGAAGTGCCGGTGGCATTGCGATAGAAAAGCAGCGCGATTGAATCGGCTGTCGTGATCGAGTGATCGTAGTCTCCGGATGCTCTCAGACGCCAAGGGTCCCCGCCATTGCATTTCCAAAGCTCCAGGCGTCTCTTGTTGCTCGGACGTTGGACATACTTCAGCTCGTAGTAGTGCGTTGCGTCTACATAGTGCAGATAGAAGGAGAGGTAGCAGTAGCCAAGCGTGGTGCTTTCGGTCGAGTTCGGAATGGCACTGGCGCTGAAGCGGACCTGGACGATGATATTGGTGGTGTTGCTGATGGCGGCATCGTCGAAGTAGTCGGCCAGATCCAGCATGGCCGGGGCGGGGTCGTCATCGACACAACGCACATCGAACTGGAACGTTCCAACGCCCTGGTGCAGAATCTCATTCCTTGTGCGTACGAAGCCATAGGTGGCGCGGTCGTCGAGCATTGCCGCCTGGCCCACGATCTGCGGGATGATCTGGGCATCACCAATCACGTACCGGCTCGAGCCCGGCAGATCTGGACTGGTGATTCCGGATTGCGCCCCATTCGTTGGCGGATATTCGGGGGGGACATTTGTCCAGGCGACATCGAAACTGTCCGCTGCAGATGCGGCAACGCTTTTTGGCCAGTCGTTTGTGTTGTCGAAGTCCGCGTTGTACTGAACCAAGTCCACCACGTTCAGACTGTACTCAAAGAAGTTCTCTTCTGCGGGCCACGTGTTGAAATCCTGGTAGGCGCCCCTTCGCAGCGTGTACTCACCCGTCAGTTCGTTGAATTCCAGCACGTACTGTCCGTCTACCTCACCGCTGAGGACAACGTTGGTTCCGCTCTGCTGCATATGCCCGAAATAGGGAGGAGGCGTGGCGGCCTGGCTTGAGTCCCCCCATGGAATCGGGATGCCATCGAATACATTCGTGCCATCGAAATACCCATCGCCTTCTACGGTAATGGCAATATCATTGGTAACACTCGCAATATTCAGAACCCCAAGCCAGTCTCCATCTCCGACTTGGGTCATGCTGAAGGTTCCGCCGTCTGCGCCGATCTCGAATGATCCGTAGCTTGATTCGTGGGCGCGAACCGAATAATGGTAGGCTGAAGCGGGTGCATCGGATGGGGAGTACGTTGGGCTGAACTGCAGCACATTGTTATAGCCTCTGAACGTGCACTCCACGTAGTACTCGACTGTATCTTCCGATGCGTAGGCGGGAATGCCGGTGGCGGTTACGAAGTGGGTTCCGTTGCCCGTCATTTCGACGGGGTCCGCCGTGTAGTTCGTTTCGCCGAGGCGTCTGTGATAGACGCGGGCCGTGATGTCCAGTGCGGGGGCAAAGGTCCCTGCCGAAGCAATGTCGCAGCTGATCTGCACCGACTCACTATCGGCTGGGTAGTGGGGGGAGTAAGTGACGTTGGAGATCGCCACATGCGCTGAGGGGTAGACAATCTCAATGTTGTCCAGACCCAGAAACTGATTGTCGCCCGTCGTCTCGGGTTTGAAGAAACGGAGGAAGGTGGGTTCCTCGACCTGCAGATCGATGACGTGTTCCGTCCAGAGGTCGGCGCTGTAGGTCGTGACGGTTTCGATGGTCTGCCATCCGTCGACGCCGTTGCTCGAAAGTTGGAGCTCCACGTCAACGGAAGACAGGTTCTTGCTGAATGCATCAAATGAGATCACGCCGACTCCCAGCGGGAGATAGGGGGATCGAAGATTAGAGTTGGTGCCGCCCTGATCCTCTGTGTTTACGAGTGCTGCGGCGCGCGCGGAGAAAAACGAAAGTGGGGCAATTCCAAGTGTTTCACTTCTGCCTACGATGTACCCGTCTGTGAGCGTCCACTGTGCGTTGGTTTGGGTCGAGAGTGTGTAGCCCGAATATGCCCATCCCTGGTCCTCCTGGAAGGTGATGGTTTCACCGATGTTCGTGTCCGTGAGGGTGTATGATGCGAACACCTCGCCACCGCCAGCCGGCGAGTAGGCGTACAGCGTGTCACCGCCCAGCGGGCTGTTGAACGCAGCTTCCACGTAGTACTGCATGACGCCGGGTTCCCCGCGGGGAATCGCGGGATCGGTCCGGTAGGTGCCCGGTACGATCTCCGTCATGCTTGTGGAGGAGAACAGGCCGTTGGTTCCGATGCGGTACCACGTCCGTAGTGTGACATTCGTGGCATGGTTGACGACGGATAGATCTACGCTAACTTCAACAAGGTCTGAGATCAGAGGGGAGGCGGGGGAGTTGGTCATACCCGAGAAGGTGACGTGCGGGCCAAGATGCTCCACGGTAAAGTTGTCAATTGCAAGGGGTGCCTCGGTCACGTTGTTGCTTCCACTCCAGAGAATCTGCACTTCGAGGTCTTCTGCTTCTGACGCAAGCTCGGTCATGTGGAAGCAGTGGTCTGTGGTCAGAATATTCGTGATGGAGTCGATGGTGACCCATTCGCCCCCTTCTTCACGGATGTCAACGCTGAGCGTTCCGGGGAGGGTTCCCGTCTCATCCACATTCCGGTACCAGAAACTCACGGCGCCCCCGCCGTCAAGCACGGGTGTGCGGGCATAGCTCCATTCGCTCGTGATGTTCCCGCCAAGGCCCACCCCGCG
>JABGOW010000018.1 GCA_018645275.1 Verrucomicrobiota bacterium | reverse complement strand
GCCCGTATCGAGCGGTAAGAGAGCTCTGCACTCTCATCGCTCCCTTCGGGCTCTTACGGATTGCGCGGATTAGAATGACAGAAACCCCGAGAGACTTGTCATCCCGAGCTTGCCGAGGGATCTCCGGAATGCTTGATGCTCTTGAGCTCCTGCGCCAGCGCCCGTTCTGTTCGAGCTCGTGTCATGCGCAACACCCCGGTCGGTTGGCGAGAGCGGCGACGAGAACGGATTACGAGTAGAGAGAATCCCAACTTGTCACGCCGTAGCCCGGAGGGCGAAGGCGGATCGTCCACCGTTCTCGTCGCCGTTCTCGTTCACCGATGCAACTGTGGTGTACATGAGATGCGCCTGATCCCTATGCCGCAACGCCTTACGAAAAATGCACACCCGTGAAGAGCGCGCAACCTTCCCTAAATCAGGCTTTGCCTGTGTGCGTGGGTTTTGTAGGGTGCTGGGACAGTTGTTTTGTTTGTCTATGACCTGATAACGGAGTATGGAACATGATCTCTTTTGATGCAGCAAAGTCGAAGTTGGCGGAATGTGGCCAGGAACATGCATTACGCTTCTGGGACGGGCTTGGTGAAGCCGAGCGTGATGCCCTCTTGGGGCAGATCGAGACGATTGACGCGGAGAGTATCAAGCTCATGCAGTCGATGCTTGGGACGGAACCCGCAACGGCTGGAGAGGCTACCATTGAACCTTCGCCCGTGGTTGAGCTGGCGGCCATTGCTGAGCGTGAGGCCACAGAGAATCTGACGGAGCTCGGTTGCGCTGCTCTATCCGGCGGGACGGTTGGCGTCGTGCTGGTTGCAGGCGGGCAAGGATCGCGTCTGGGCTTCGACGGCCCAAAAGGAGCCTACTCCGTTGGCCCAATTTCGGGGGCCTCTCTATTTGAGATCCATGCGCGCAAGGTTCTGGCTCTGGAGCAGAAGTTCGGCGCGGAGATTCCATTCTACATCATGACGAGTCAGGTTAATGATGCGCCCACAAGGGCATTCTTTGCTGAGAACGATAATTTTGATCTGGCTGCGGACCGCGTGCTGTTCTTCACGCAGGGCATGTGGCCCGCTTTGGATGGTGATGGCAAGCTCATGCTGGATTCGCCATCGCACATCTTCATGAGTCCGGATGGTCACGGTGGAACCCTCACGGCACTTCAGCAGCGGGGCATGTTCGATGATATGGACCGTCGTGGAATCAAAACGATCTTCTTCTTCCAGGTCGATAATCCACTGGTTGAGATCGCTGACCCCGCATTCCTCGGGTTGCACGTGAAAGAGGGGGCGGATATCTCTATCAAGGTGTGCTCGAAGCGTGATCCAGAAGAGGGCTTGGGTATTGTTGCGCGCAAGGGTGACCGCAATATCATTGTGGAGTACTCGGAGCTCACGCCAGAGCAGATGCATGAGACACTGCCGGATGGCAACCTGAAGCTGCGATTTGGCAGCGTCGCGATTCACGTTTTCTCGGTCCCATTTCTTAAGCAGGAGGCAGCGGCACAGCTTCCTCTGCATGTGGCCCACAAGAAGGTGCCTTGCTTGGATGCGTCGGGGACACTGGTTAGCCCGGATAGCCCGAACGCGTACAAGTTCGAGAAGTTCATCTTCGATGTTGTCCCGGATGCCAAGGTTGCGATCAATGTTGAATTCGAGCGCGCAAATGAGTTCTCCCCAGTCAAGAATGCGGTTGGGAATGACTCTCCGGCCACGTGTCAGCGGGATATGATGCTCAAAGCTGCAGGCTGGTTGGAGGCGTGCGGCGTTGAGGTTGCTCGTGATTCAGAGGGAGGGGCGCTTCACAAGATCGAGATTGATCCCTGTTTTGCGCTTGGGGCAGCCGACTTGGCCGGGAAGCTTGGCGAAGGATTTGCGTTTGATGCCGACTTGCTGCTGGATGCATCCGAAGATGGATGCTGATAGACTGGAGAAGGGCTGAGGGGTGAAAGCTGAGACCTGAAGTGCTCTGGCTCTGCT
>JABGOW010000433.1 GCA_018645275.1 Verrucomicrobiota bacterium | reverse complement strand
AGCGGGTTCTTAAGCAATGCAGTTTCGCGAATTTACTACTTCTTACTACATAACGTAAGGGCACTGCTTCTTACCAAGGGTCTCGAACCGCGAAGTCATGAAGCTGCGCTACGTCTCTTCTCCCTGCATTTTGTAAAAACCGGGCCATTGCCCACCGCGACATCTCACCTGTTTTCCAGAACAATGAAATACCGGGAAGAGGCCGATTACAACCCGTCATATCAGTTTACTAAGGACGAGGTGCAGGCACTGTTCCAGGAAGCTGATGATTTTGCTTCTACTCTGAAGCAGTACATCTGAACCATAGTCGACGTCTGCTATCGCGGTCGAATTGGCCCGACCTAATTCGGCGTTGAAATCAAGCTGCCTCTTGGTCCATGTGTCGCTTAGATACGTTAGGTCTCTGTTTTTTCTTCAGGTCAATTGATACTCCCAAACTCAAGTTCCAAACGGATTACGTTGCCGGCAAGTGGCGCAAGGCTTCGGTTTTTCCACTGTCCAGCCACGGATAGGACTCGGACATCCGGGGTAGACGGCATGCGCGTTCTTCCGACGAGGAGATCAAACTATGGAAGAAAGAATGAACGTGCTCTGGCACTTCCGCACACGCTGGCCGGAGAAGTGCTTTGACTTCGATGTCTTTGGTGACGTTCGGGCCGCGAAAACGGTGTTTCACTCCGCCCTGCCATTTGTCCTGTTCGATACCGGAACCTACCTCCGAGCCGAGATGGTGGAAACCGAGAAGCATCTCAAGCCTTGCGGACGGTTGGCGGAATACCTTCATGACTAGCGGAGGAGCGATCCTGGCGATATTGCTGCCCTTGCCGACCCGGAGCTCGCATGCTGGGACCAGACCGCGTGTCCGGAAGTTGGTAGGGATCCCGGCTATCGGTTTACGGGACAACAAGGTAATATCTTGAGATGCTATCATATCGATTGTGGGGGCACTTTCCAATTGCTCTACTCCCGAATGGCCGAGGCGCTCAAGTAGGTGTATATGCGACAGGACCGACGTTTCCTCTTCATAACCATAGCCAACAGGGAGAAGGCAGATGACTGATGCACAGCTCACATACGAGGGACCCGAACAGCTGCACGCCAATCAGCTTTTTCACGCCATACTCAGTGTAACGCCGGGTATCGATCTCACAACGGGCGCATCTGTGGCCATCGGCGTGAAGCATGTCTCGGATTTCGGCGAACCACAGATTGACCTGCCGGATGCCGAGAATTACATCGTGATTGAAACCCCCTCCCAAGAAAGTGAATGGCAGCTGCGAACACGGCCGGTCGACTCTTTCAGCAGCAAGTTTGGCGACTGGACCCGTCATCCATGGAACCAGGGAATTCATTTGGACCTGATCAGCGGTTCGGTCGGAAGCCAAGAGACCGTAATGATTTATCTTGGCGGCCCGAAGGAATCGGGGCCCGGTTACCGATGTCAGAGTTTTGTGGAACATCCGTTCAGGTTTCGGCTGGGACTCGATCTCGAGGGGAGCGGTTCATGGCAGACGGTTCCTGTACTCGATTCGCCCGGTGTTCCCATCATCGGGGCCCGACCCGTCCAGATAAAGTGTATCGTTTCCGACTCCACGGGACAGAGCACGGATACCCTTGCGCGGATCAAGCCCGAAGACTGTTACGGCAATGTCGCCGGTGAGGCGGCAGGTGATGTGACACTGCTCCTTGACGATACTGCCCCACTCGCACGAGTAACACTGGAGCCGGAACGAGCGTCCGAAATCCGCGTAACTCTGCCCCGTGACAATAAGTGGCATTACATTACAGCTACGAGCGATGACGGCACGTTTTACACCCGCTCCAACCCTATTGGTCCGAGCCCAGTCCAAAATCACAGTCTCTACTTCGGTGATATCCATATTATGTCGGGGCACTGCTGCGGAACGGGCAATGCGTCAGAAACATACACGTATGCCAGGGAAGCCGCGGGCCTGGATTTCGCGGCGGTTACCAGTATTGATAC
>JABGOW010000239.1 GCA_018645275.1 Verrucomicrobiota bacterium | reverse complement strand
AGACGTACAAGCGTATGTACCGAATGGTGCGCTAGGAACTGGGAACGAAACGCACCATTCGGTACATACGCTTGTACGTCTCGGTCCCAATGCGTTCAGTTCTGGCGTCCGCGCGAATCCAGTTCTGATAGTGGCATCTGCGGGAGCCACTACCGCAGGAGCAATTGCGACTTTCGATGTGATGAAGGAAAGCGTTGAGGAGAAGGGACAGTCGCTCCGTTCGATGGACGTTGCAGTAGTATCCCAGCGAGTGTGGAGAGAAGCTCCCGACAACCGTATGCTTGGGAGCGCGCGTGATCTCCGCTTGGGCTCGACAATGGCCGACTATGCTGACGCCAGGAACGGGCTTTCGGCCGGAGATTCGGCTCGGTTTGAAAGGCTCTACTGGGAGGTAGGTGAGCTTGGGTCGACATGGGAGCTTCTCCAGAGCTCGCCGTCGAAATCCGGCTACTTCAGCGGTCAGTCTAAGGTCGTGAGGTGGGAAAGGGAGAGAGGGCAGATAGCTCAGCTCGCTGAGAGCGTGAGGCATCTGAACCATGCCGCGCAGAGCTGGCGAAGAGGAAAGCCCCTATGGGGGCGGCATGGTGTTGTGGTCAGCCAGATTGGCGCCAAGGTGTCCATCTATACAGGCGAGCGCTACGACGGTAGCTGTTTCGCCATTGTGCCGAGCAGTCCAGATCATGTCCTTCCCCTAATGGCCTACGCGTTCTCCGGGCGGCTGAAGGATGACCTCGAGGCAATAAACCCAACGTGGAATCTGAAATCTCCAGAAACACTGCTCCAGCTGCCCTTCCGCCCACCTGACTGGGAGCAGGCAGCAGAAGACATGTTTGGGGCCAGGATACCGTTGGTCCCTACGGACAACCCCTCACAATGGCCATTCTCTGGAGCAGTCGCTACGTCATTGGCACCGCTACACGTAGCCGTTGCGCGCCTGCTGGGATACCGGTGGCCAAACCAGACCGATGACCGACACTTCGAACACAGCGACATCGATGGGATTATCTGCCTGCAGTCTGTGCGTGGAGAGGAACGGGCCGATCAGCGGATGCTGGCGCTGATGCGAGATGCTGACTGCGAAGAACGGCTACCGGCGTCGACATTAGATGGGTTTGTCTCAGGACCAGGCTTGCGAGGCCGAGGTGCGCCGTGGTGGATGCTGAACAAGCTCTTCGAGGAGCACTGCAAGCTTTTCAGCCAGCGTCCGTTTATCTGGCATGTCTGGGACGGTAGGGACGATGGCTTCAACGCCCTGGTGAACGCGCACAAGCTCGCTGGGGCGGGAGGCGAAGGTCGGCGGACGCTCGAAGCACTGACATATAGCTACCTCGGCGACTGGATCGCCCGCCAGCGCGCAGACCAAGCGGCGGGCGTGGAGGGTGCAGATGCTCGGCTAGCGGCGGCTCAGGACCTTCAAGGGCAGTTGGAGAACATCTTGGTCGGCGAACCACCTCATGATGTTTTTGTGCGCTGGAAGCCCTTGCACGAACAGCCAATCGGATGGGATCCAGATATCAACGATGGCATCCGCGTCAACATCCGCCCCTTCATGAATGCCCAACTGCGTTCCGGTGGCAAGAAAGGGGCGGGCATCCTCCGCTGGAAGCCTAACATCAAGTGGGGCAAAGATCGTGGCAAGGAGCCGGAAAGCTTGCGACCAAGGGAGGATTTCCCGTGGTTTTGGGGCTGTCCTGGCAAGGGCCCTGTCGACGAGCGCACGGACTTCCCGGGTGGCAACGGTTATGATGGAGCGCGGTGGAACGACCTCCACTACAGCAACGCCGTCAAGCAGACCGCACGCGACCGCGCAGCCCGGGCGCCCGGCTCATGAGCTCACCACATTCGGCACCCGCCGCCATGACGGTGCTCGATCGTCTGGTAGAGCATATCCGCGAACGCGACTTCGCTAACGACGGACAGCAACGCCCGGCGGTGATTCTGTGGACCGACCCAAAAGGTGAATGGCGATCGGTCATCGGGGCTCTCCAACA
>JABGOW010000275.1 GCA_018645275.1 Verrucomicrobiota bacterium | reverse complement strand
CTTTCAGCTTTCGACTTTACCCCCTACACTCCAACCACGCTTTTTGAATACTGAGAAGGAGTCATCATGGGGTCATTTGATTTTTCGCGCAAAACGCTGTCGCTGGGTGAGGCAGGGTCGATAGGGTTCTACAGTCTAGCTGCACTTGAAGAGCAGGGACTAGGCAGTATTTCCCGTTTTCCATTCTCCGTAAAGGTGCTTATTGAGCAAATGGTTCGGATGCAGAAGCATCCCGCCTTTGAAGAGGAACATGCCACAGCCTTGGCGGGCTGGACACCCGACGCCGAACGGCGGGAATTTCCCTATATGCCCGCCCGTGTCCTCCTTCAGGACTTCACCGGCGTTCCCTGCGTTGTCGACCTGGCAGCCCTCCGTAGCGCGGCCCAACGGGGAGGCAAAGACCCTTCGTTAATTGAACCTTCGATCCCCGTCGACCTTGTGGTGGACCACTCGGTACAGCTAGACGCCGCCGGCTGCCCCGAAGCACTGCAACGCAATCTCGACATGGAATTCAAACGCAACCTGGAGCGATACAAGTTTCTGCGCTGGGGGCAAAACGCATTCAGCACGCTGAACGTACTTCCTCCCGGCCTTGGCATCTGCCACCAAATCAACATGGAACTGCTGGCACGCTGCGTCATGGTCTCGGGAAAAGGGGCTGACGCGATTGCTCACCCCGACACGCTGGTCGGAACCGATTCACACACCCCAACCGTCAATAGCATGGGCGTTCTTGGCTGGGGCGTCGGGGGCATCGAGGCAGAAGCTGCCATGCTCGGACAGCCTATTCCGATTCTCTCCCCCATCGTCACGGGTGTTCGCCTCGTCGGCGAAATGGGCCCCTCCGTCACCGCCACGGACGTGGCACTGACGCTCGTCCAGATCCTGCGCGAGCGCGGCGTTGTCGGGCACTTCGTAGAGTACTTCGGACCCGCGCTCGATACGCTCTCACTGGTCGACCGCGCACCGCTGGCCAATATGGCTCCCGAATACGGCGCAACCATGGGCTTCTTCCCTGTCGATGACGCCACCCTCGACTACCTCAGGATGACCGGACGCGATGAAGCGCAGATCGACCTGGTCGAGCGCTACAGCAAAGAGCAGGGCCTCTTCCGCACAGGCGAGGAAGACTGCCTCTACTCAAACGTGCTTGAGCTCGACATCTCCGCTGTCGAGGCTTCGGTTGCCGGACCGAAGCGGCCCCAGGACCGTATTTCGGTAGGCGCGCTGCATGACGCGTTCCGTGAAGACCTCACAAAAGCGCCGGATGCTCGCGGATTTGGCATGGAAGCGGAGGCCCTTGACCGTGTTGCCGAGCTGCCGGGCAAAGGAACGCTCCGCCACGGATCGGTCGTCATCGCCTCAATCACGAGCTGCACCAACACCTCCAACCCAACGCTTCTGCTCGGAGCAGGCATTCTAGCTAAGAAAGCGGTCGAGCGTGGCCTGACGGTGCCAAACACCGTTAAGACCAGTTTTGCGCCGGGGTCTCAGATTGCCGAGGACTACCTGGCAGAAGCGGAACTCCTGGAGCATCTTGAAACCCTCGGCTTCCACATTGCGGCCTATGGGTGCGCTACCTGTATCGGCAACAGCGGCCCCCTGCCAGACGACATCGAACAGGCCGTACGAGACGAGGATCTCGTGGTGGCCTCGATAGGCAGTGGCAACCGAAACTTCGAAGGCCGTATCCATCCGCTCACACAGGCCAACTACCTCTGCTCGCCACCGCTTGTCGTGGCCTACGCGCTGAGGGGCACGATCGACTGCGATCTGACCCACGACGCCATCGGCACCGGCAAGGACGGCAAGCCAGTGTATCTGAAGGACATCTGGCCCACACCGAAAGAAATCCAGAGCTATCTCGAACTAGCCGCAGATCCAGCGCACTACCGCGCACGCTATGGCGATGTCTACAACTCCATGCCGCCGTGGAATGCGCTCCCTGCCGGGGACGATCCCGTTTATGCATGGGATGAGGACTCGACCTATATCCGGAATCCACCGTGGCTGGATGGCGCACTCGAACCGCCAGCGCCATTGACCAATATCGAAAATGCACAGGTTCTCGGTTATTTCGGCGACTTCGTGACCACCGATCACATTTCCCCCGCCGGGGCTATCAAGCAGGACGGGCCGGCAGGACGCTTCCTGTCTGATCATGCGGTAGAGCCCGCCCTGTTCAACTCATTCGGATCACGGCGCGGCAACCACGAGGTCATGCTGAGAGGGACCTTTGCCAACATCCGGCTGCGCAACAAACTGGTCAGCGAGACCGGCGGGCAAACGCGCTTCCACCCAACGGGCGAGGAAATCACCATCTACGACGCAGCCATGCGCTATGCCGAAAGCGACACGCCACTTGTCGTCATCGCCGGCAAGATGTACGGGGCTGGCTCATCCCGAGACTGGGCCGCAAAGGGAACCGCTCTGCTTGGCGTAAAGGCGGTCATTGCCGAGAGCTACGAACGCATCCACCGCAGCAACCTGGTCGAGATGGGCATCCTACCGCTTGAGTTCGTCGACGGCCAGAATGCCGAGAGCCTGGAACTGACCGGTTTGGAGCAGTTCAGTATTGCCGGTATCGACGATGGGCTTGCCCCCGGCAAACGTCTCACGGTCACGGTCACTTCAGAAGCGGACAGCAAGACATTCGAAACGCTCTGCCGAATCGACTCCCCCATTGAGGTGGAGTACTTCCGGCATGGCGGCATCCTCCCCTACGTCCTGCGCGAAGCACTTGAGATTGAAGGATAAGCCTGCACCGCTGGAGCGAACGCTACATCCCCCGGTGAACGCTACATCCCCAGCGACCTTGCGTCGCTGGAGTGAAAGATGGCCCCAGTAGCCCTAGGTCGCCCCGCGTGTCTCGGCGTAGCGCAGCGAAAACGGTCATCCTGAGCGCAGCCGAAGGATCTCATGCGACAGGGATAGCAGAGAACTGGAGAATGTCCTCGCCCCTTCCCTTGCTTGACCTTCAGCACCACGAAGATCACAATGTCGGTGGAGACACAGTCCGCTCCAGGAAACAGCAGCAAGGAGGCCCGTCATGACGATCACCATGCTTCGCGAATTCTTCATGTGGTGCACAATCATTAACTGGGGGGTGATGCTCCTCGCGTTTCTGCTCTGTTCATTGGCACAGGACTGGGTCTACCGCATGCACAGCAGGTGGTTCCCACTGCCTCGGGAGAACTTCAACACCGTGCTCTATGCTTTCTTCGGACTCTACAAGCTCATCGTTATGGTGTTTTGCTTCATCCCGTATCTTGCGCTTCTGATCATAGGGCGATGAGATTGAGGACCCGTCGGAAGCCGGACAAGGCCGGAGTCACGACTCCCCGTAAGCACCGTCGAGAATTTCGCGGTCCGGTGAGAGGCCATCCGGCATTCCCGAGATCTTGTTGAGGTACTCAACAAGCTTTCCAAGGCGTTCCATACCTTGAGAGGCCACATCCAGGACTTCACGCTGGGCTTCCGTCACCGCACCCAGCTTGCCCCCGCCCAGAATGTCGATGACTGCCGATGCGGCTGATAGCGGCTGCGCCAGCTCCTGGTTGATCTCAGCCAAACTGCCGAGCAGCTCATCGCGCGACAGATTTGGCCCGACACCGCGCGCACGCGCTTCGTTCTCCAAGTGCGCCACAGTCTCACGGTCCGCATCCACCTTCTCGGCCAATGTATCGACGCGCTGTGTTGTCTGCGATGTAAGCTGAAGCACCTGCTGGCTAATGGCGTCTAGCATCTCGGTCATCGCCGGTGTGGGTTGCCCTGTCGATACGGCATCCCCATGGGCTAGAACGTCAATATCCAGCAAGAGCTGCTGCAACGTTTCTGCCGCTTGCCCCGTGCCTGCCGACGCGGCGACCCCGCTGGCTGCCAACAGTTCAAACCAGTCGGACTTTGACAACCCCGCAGCAAGCAACTGCTCCCGCAGTGCTTCGCGCTCTGTCGGAGAACCGCCGCGCTCCCGAATTTGGGCCAAGAGCGCCTCTCGCCGGCTCTCCGCTGCTTGCTTCTGCTCGAGATAGGCACCGGCGGCACTCGCAACAGCGAGATCACCAGAAGGGGACAACGAGTCGTCACCAAGTGAGAACCCGTCCATGCCCATATCCAAATCCATATCAAGGTCAAAGCTCTTGGCACCCCCCGCCGGATTGGCTTGACGCGAAGTCGGCGTGGGCGATGCAAACGCGTCCGGCGCGGGTGCGTTCTTGTCAACGCGCGCGTAGCTAACGTTTGCCACGCGAACACTCTTCATGCTGGCATCTGCAACGGCGGACTCAAAGCCATCAGCCACTAAGGAGGACCCCGGCGCCGCGGCCAGGATCAACATGAAGCGAGTGAATTCTCCCCGGTTCACCGGCGGCACAAACGCGAAATCATGCACGCCCTGCTTTGTCAATTGATCGACGAGCAGCTGCCCTGTAGAACGCTCGGTTTCGATAACGCTCTGGTTGATCATCAACCCCGCATCACCAAGAACAAACTCAATCTCTCCGTAGAGGTCAGCCTTGTTCACAATTCCATCATAGGCCTGAGAGACGGATGTCGCCGTCACGGAATGCTCCATGCCATACATGGATACGTTACTGATCGCCAGCCCGAGAATCTTGCAGATCTCGAGGCCTTCGGGTGCCGGCAATGCGAAGCCTGCCGACGAACCTGCCACCTTTGCCATGTCATCACCTCCCCAGATAGATGCGTAAAGCGTCAGCGCGATTATGGTACCAACCGACCCTCAAAAGCAAGCGAAGATCCGGCAGGTTTCCGCTTTACTCCCCTGACGGTTCGCCTATCCTCTCAACTGGCTCCCCAACGAAAGGAATGCCCATGTTCCGGGTTACTGACGATATTCGCATTGATGCACTGAAACCGCTTGTTCCGCCCGCCATCCTGATGGAGGATCTCCCCATCACAGATGCGGCCTCGGAGACGGTTGCCACCGGTCGCCGGGAAGCGGCGGATTGCCTTCACGGCCGTGACAAGCGTCTGATCGTGGTGACGGGGCCTTGCTCGATTCACGACGCAGATGCCGCACGTGAGTACGGAGAGAAGCTGAAGAAGCAGGCCGACCGACTCGCCGACGACATTCTGATCATCATGCGAGTTTACTTCGAAAAACCCCGCACCAATGTGGGATGGAAAGGACTCATCAACGATCCGTTCATTGACGACAGCTTCTGCATCAACAAAGGGCTGCACATTGCGCGAGCCTTGCTCGTGGATCTGGCCGACCAGGGCCTTCCCGTGGGGTGTGAGTTTCTCGACACGATCATGCCACAGTTCATCGCAGACTTGGTGAGCTGGGGCGCCATCGGCGCACGGACGACTGAGAGCCAGGTTCACCGCGAGCTCGCTTCAGGGCTGTCCTGCCCCATCGGATTCAAGAACGCCACGAATGGGAATGTCCAAGTGGCAGCCGATGCAATTGCAGCGGCACGCCACCCACATCACTTTCTCTCCGTGACCAAGCAGAGCGTCGCCGCGATTGTCGCCACCAAAGGCAATCATGACTGCCACATGATTCTGCGCGGCGGCAGCGAGGGCCCCAACTATGACGCAGAAAGCCTCGGCGATGCA
This sequence comes from Verrucomicrobiota bacterium, assembly GCA_018645275.1. GTDB lineage: Bacteria > Verrucomicrobiota > Kiritimatiellia > UBA8416 > UBA8416 > JABGOW01. The sequence goes on along the minus strand of JABGOW010000275.1, from coordinate 6,795 downwards.
TCAGAGCTACTGAAACAACAGGAGCTTCCCGGGCGCATCATGGTCGACTGCAGCCATGGCAACAGCCGCAAGAACGCGGCGAACCAGCCAGGCGTTGCAGCAGACATCTCCGATAGGATCGCGGCCGGAGGCAGCCCGGTTTTTGGGGTCATGCTTGAGAGCAATCTCAGGGCCGGACACCAATCCGTTACCCCTGGCGTGCCCCTGGTCTACGGACAGAGCATTACGGATGATTGCATGGGATGGGACGATACCGTTGACGTCCTCGAAATGCTCGCCAAAGCCGTTGCTCGGGGCAAAAGCCGCTCTTGAGCGACGGTCCCGCTTGTATGTTGTGCGCTTGGAGCCCGAAGAAGCAGCCCCCATGAGTCTCGGTGCAAACGAAGAACGTGGATGCTCTCTCAACACCAGCGTCATAATCGTAATCCTAATCGGCCGATTAGGATTACGATTATGACGCTGGTGTTGAGAGGCTAGACATTTCGTGTTGTCGACAACGCCATGAATAGAGCACTGAGTCCACATTCCACAGAGCTCTACCCTCTTTCTTGCCTGAGTCTGCAGCAGCAACTTCTAACTTTAACCTCCCCCTGTCTTCGTGTATGCTCTGGACCACGAGAGGGCTCAATCAACAAGGGGAGCACGACGTGCAAATTGAACAGAAACTATGGACAGAGGACACCGGCTGGAAAGCCCTTCAGAAAGGCGAGACAGATTCCGAGTTTCAACTGGTTCTCGCATTTGGTGGAACAGAGATCTTCAAGGCCGGCAGCCTATTAGCCGAAGTCGTAGACATGTACCCGGGGGCTATCGTTGCGGGCTGCTCCACCGCGGGCGAGATTCACAACGTCGACGTCACTGACGACACATTGACCGTAACAGCAATCGCGTTCGACAACACGCGTGTCGCCTCTGCTTCGGTTTGCACGTGTGACGTTGAGAACAGCTATCAGGCGGGCAAGACGCTTGCCGCCAAACTCAATTCCGAGGGACTCGTCCATGTTTTCGTGCTTTCTGACGGGCTGGCTGTGAATGGAAGTGACCTGGCCAAGGGCCTTTCCGAGCATGTCCCCGACGGTGTCACGGTCACAGGCGGGCTTTCCGGCGACCAAGCTCGATTCGCAGAGACCTTCGTCATGTGCGACGGGAGTCCAGCCCAGAACTGCGTCAGCGCCATCGGTTTCTATGGTGATGCCCTGAAGATCGGCTACGGGTCGCTGGGCGGGTGGGATCCGTTTGGGACGGAGCGCGTGATCACGCGATCAAGGGGGAATGTCCTATACGAGCTGGATGGGCAGTCTGCGCTCGGACTCTACAAACGGTACCTCGGCGAGCAGGCTAACGATCTACCTGCTTCCGCGCTGCTCTTTCCTCTCGCCGTTCGCACCACACGGGGGAGCGAGGCCGTCGTTCGAACGATTCTGAGTGTAGACGAGGCAGAGCAGAGCATGACATTCGCCGGGGACGTGCCGGAGGGATACTATGCGCGCCTGATGAAAGCCAATTTCAACAGACTCATCGACGGGGCCATGTTGGCAGCCAAATCGAGTGCCGTGCCCTTTGGGTCAACGTCGCCGGAGTTGGCCATACTGATTAGCTGCGTTGGCAGAAAAATGGTGTTGAAACAGAGAGTCGAGGAAGAAGTGGAAGCCGTCCGCGATGTACTCGGGGAGGGCGCAGTGTTGACGGGGTTCTACTCATATGGCGAAATCTCTCCGCTACTGCCTTCGGCGAGCTGTGAACTGCACAACCAGACGATGACAATTACCACGTTTTCGGAGAAGTAGATTGACCGAAAGGCATAGTCTTCTCAAGAGACAGTTGCGAAGGAGATTCGGGGGAGAGGATCAGATTCCCCCGGACCTGGAGCCGTTCATTGCCTCCATCAATGAAGCCTATCGCGAGTTCGATGCCGATAGAGCCATGATCGAGAGGTCTCTGGAGCTGAGTTCGCAAGAACTGCTTCAGGCCAACTCGGACCTGGGCGCCGTTCTGGAGGCCTTCCTTGACATCTTCTTCCATATTGACCGGGATGGGGTCATTCTCGCATATCGCGTAGGGACCATGTCAGACGTGTATATTCCTCCCGAGGAACTCATCGGAAAACGCATTCAGAACATCCCATGGGACCATGTCGGAGCCCAGTTTGAGGCAGCCATTAAACGCGTCCACACAACGGGATCACGTGTCGACATTGAATACAGACTCCGGTCAGACGAAGGCGAAAGGCATTACGCCTCCCGCCTGCTTCCACTCAGGAATGGTGAGATTGCCGTGATTGTTCGAAACGTAACCGAGCGACACGTTACGCAACAGCGGGAGCGGGAGCTACAGGAGCGCCTGATGCGCTCTGAGAGAATGGAGTCACTCGGAATTCTTGCAGGCGGCGTTGCCCACGACCTGAACAACATCCTTGGGCCAATCGTCGCCTACCCCGAGCTGATCGCGGAGGAGCTTCCAGAAACGGGCCAGACCCGCAAGTTCCTTGGCGAGATCGAAAAATCCGCCCATCGGGCTGCTGCCGTTGTTCAGGATCTCCTGACGATGGCCCGCCGCGGAAACTACATCCTGGAACCTGTTGATGTGAACCATCTCGTAGAGAACTATGCCGGATCGCTCGCTTTCAAGGAACTCCAAGGACGACATCCGAAGTGCACGCTGCAGCTACAGCTTGGGGAAGACCTCCCACCCGCCCTCGGAGTCTCCCACCAGTTGAACCAGGCCATCATGAACCTTGTCATGAACGCCTACGAATCGGTTAGCCACACAGGCTCTGTAACGGTGATAACGGAATGCGCCGAGGTGAGAGAACATGCCAGCATATACGTAACCATCCGCAGCGGCCAATACGTGATCCTCCGGGTGCGCGACACCGGAACCGGCATTCCACCGGAAAACCTTGAGCACATTTTTGAGCCCTTCTACTCTAAGAAGAAAATGGGGCGCAGCGGCTCAGGACTGGGACTTACCGTCGTCTACGGCGTCGTCCGAGACATGGGCGGCTATGTCGATGTCGACACGCAACCAAACACGGGGACAGAGATGCGCCTCTATCTCCCCGTCTCGGATCTCGCCATTGAAGACGAACGAACGGTAGTAGAGCGGTGCACCGGACACGAACGGATCCTCATCGTCGACGACACCAGGGAACAGCGCCAACTCGCCAAGCACATCCTTTCCGACTTGGGCTATGCGGTAGAAACGGCCAGCAACGGGCGGGAGGCTATTGCTCAGTTGCAGGACCATGCCGTCAATCTTGTTCTGATGGACATGATCATGGAAGACGATCTCGATGGGCTGGACACCTACAAGGCTATTCTTAAGATCCATCCCAACCAGAAGTGTCTCGTGGTGAGCGGCTTCTCGGAAACGGATCGTGTACGCGAAACACTCGAATGTGGTGCTGGCGGGTTTATTTCCAAACCCTACTCAATTGACCAGCTCAGCAGCGCGATTAGAGAAGAGCTCGATCGGGCCTGAACGTCCGATCCCCCGAATACGCTCGGTTTCGATTTCTCGAAGAAAAGCAAGCGGGCATTCGTCTAATCTACGGATACTGGAGTAGACCGCCTGGAAAGGGAGAAACGCATCATGCTAAGAACTTGGATTCACACACTGTCAGCAGGAGTGTTCATTGTAGCCAGCCTCGGAAGCGCCCAGCCACTCTCGTCGCACACCGCCACCCTTGAGGAAGCCCGGACGCTCCAGAAGGACGGAAACATCAAGGAAGCTTTCGAGCGCTACGAGCGGCTATGTCTCGATGCTGCCTACACAGGGCTCGGAGCGCAAGATGCGCTTGAGCGCGCCGTTCAGTGCCAGCAGCGACTCAACCAGATGCATGCCATCGACCCACTCCTTGAGGCAACGGTCGCAGCACGGCCACATGACTGGCGTATGCTTGCAACCGTAGCGCGTCAATACAGCCAAGTTCAACACGCCGGCTATATCATCGCAGGGGAATTCTCGCGCGGCCACCACCGCGGCGGCGGACGCGCCGTCAACAGCCGTGAGCGCGATCGTGTACGCTCGCTTCAACTCCTTGAACGTGCACGCCAAATAGCCCTTAGCGAGACGACACACGGCTCTGAACGGGGAAACCTCTGCCTGCAGCTCGCTGATGCGCTGAGGAACGGTCGCCGGAATCAGGAGTCCTGGAGATTGCAGATGCTCACCGATCTCACCGAGTTGCCCGACTATGAAGACGGATTCTACTACGGGCACCACGGCGATGCCCGCAAGGCGCCCGTTGATGCCTCAGGCAATCCCATCTTTCATGCGCGGCCCGAATCCTACGATACGGCCACAACAGACGGCCAGCGGTGGCGGGCTGTACTCGACGAGGCGGCGTGCTCTGGCCCGCATCTTCGCAATGGGGTGGTCCAACAACTGGCCGATTTTTCCTACGAGCAGTTTGGCGTTCAGACCATGGCCGAGTACGGCTGGTTCTTCCACCGGAGCGTTGCCGACGGGGATACCCGCAACGCGGCATTCACCCTCGACACTCTGACCGAAGACGAAACCATGGCGAAACTCGCCACGGGTATCAAGCGTTTCTCGCTACCGAAGGCCTATAACTACATCGCAAGCTACCGAGAGCTCACTGCACGATCCAACACCGGCCAACACGCGATAAACCGATTGGCGGAAATCTTCGAGAACCGTCGCCAGTACGACAAGGCCGTATCCTGCTGGAAGCAGAGCATTGAACGCCATGGAGATCACAAAACAAGATGGAAACAGAAGCGGATTGACCAGATTCAACAAAATTGGGGCCAGTTTGAGTCTGTTTCAACACACCCCGCCGGTCAGAAGGCCTCTGTGGAGTTCCGGTTTCGCAACGGCGATCAGGTCCACTTCGAAGCACGTACCATCAAAACACGTGCCCTGCTGCAAGACATCAAGGAGTATCTCAGAGATAACCCTCGGCAGATCGAACATGAAAAGCTCAATATCCACTCCATCGGCCACCGGCTGATCCATCAGGACGAGAAGAGGTACATCGGTGACTCAGTGGCAAAATGGTCAGAGGCGCTAACCCCGCGCCCCGGTCACTTCGACCGTCGCGTTACGATCACATCCCCCCTCACCGAAGCCGGGGCCTACCTGCTCACAGCAAAAATGCAGGACGGCAACACGAGTACGGTTGTGATCTGGATTACGGACACCGTAATCGTCCACAAGCGTCTCGATAGCAAACCTTACTACTTCGTCGCCGATGCGATCACCGGCACCCCGGTACCAGGCGCTACCGTCGAGTTCTTCGGATACCGCCAGCAGTATCTCAACTCTCGCCTGCCGGGCGCCAGGCGGCATGATATCATCACGACCCATTTTGCCGAAAAGACGAACGCCCGCGGCGAAGTCATGCCGGTCACCAAGACCGACAGCCACCGATACCGATGGTTAATCACAGCATCCACTCCTGACAGCGATGCACAACCGGATGAAGTCGCTTTCGAGCGCTTTGCCTTCCTCGGATTCACACACATGTGGACCAACCGACGCCACGACCAGGACTACAAGGCCCGCAAAGTGTTCACCATCACGGACCGCCCGGTTTATCGCCCCAACCAAGCTGTGAAGTACAAGCTGTGGGTGCGTCAGGCACAATACGACAAGGCTGACGTCTCGCAATACGCCAACCAGACATTCGACCTGCGCATCCACAACCCGAAGAACGAAGAGATTCTGAAGCAGCAGGTCAAGGCCGACGCCTTTGGTGGCATAGATGGCGAACTTGCCCTGCCGGAAGATGCCGCGCTTGGGGTCTACCGCATCCATCTCCATGGTATCGGCGGTCAGGGCTCTTTCCGGGTCGAGGAGTACAAGAAGCCCGAGTTTGAGGTAACGGTTGAGGCCCCCGACAAACCAATCATGCTTGGGGAGACCATCACGGCCACAGTCAAAGCCAACTACTACTTCGGTGCCCCAGTCACAGAGGCCAAGGTAAAGATCAAGGTGCTCCGCAACCGACACGAGGCAAATTGGTATCCGGGCGGCCCCTGGGATTGGTTCTATGGCCCCGGATACTGGTGGTTTGGCTATGACTATCCCTGGTACCCCGGCTGGCACAAGTGGGGATGCATGCGCCCCATCGGCTGGTGGTGGCCCACGCAACACCAGCCGCCAGAAGTCGTTGCCGAGATCGAGCAGACCATTGGCAGTGACGGTACCGTTTCTGTCGAAATCGACACAGCCATGGCGAAAGCGATGCATGGTGATGATGACCACCGCTACGAGCTCACAGTTGAGGTCACCGACAAATCTCGCCGCACCATCGTGGGCAAGGGATCTGTGCTGGTTGCTCGAGAGCCCTTTAAAGTCTACGCATGGCTCAACCGAGGCCATTACCGCAAGGGCGATACAATTCAGGCATCTTTCTCGGCTCACACCCTCGACAACAAGCCCGTCACCGGTGAGGGCAAAGCGACCCTCTACCGCATCGCCTACGAGGGTTCAGAACCTGCTGAAACCGCCGTCGAGGAGTGGAATCTCCCAACGGATACCACCGGCAAAGCGTCACTTCAAATAGCAGCGGCAAAACCTGGGCAATATCGTATCGCCTACGCCGTCACCGACACCGAAGGCCACACCCGCAACGGCGCCCACATCTTTGTCGTGATGGGCGAGGAAACCGCAAGCGAGAACAGCTTCCGCTTCAACGCGATCGAACTGGTTCCCGAAAGGCGCGAGTACGCGGCCGGCGAAACCGTACGCCTTCGTGTCAATACCGAGCAGGCAAACAGCACGGTCGTTCTGTTCCTGCGTCCTTCCAATGGCATCTACCTCAAACCG
>JABGOW010000112.1 GCA_018645275.1 Verrucomicrobiota bacterium | reverse complement strand
GAGCCCAACGACTGCGGATCTCCTACCCACGGATGAACGAGATCGTCAAAGGGAAACGGACCGTAACCCCGGAGACGGCACTGCGGCTGGCAAGATTCACTGGCACCGAGGCCGAGTTCTGGCTCAACCTCCAGCAGGCCGTCGATCTGTGGGATGCGATGCACACCGAGGTAGCAGCCGAGTTGGCAGAGATCCTGCCTGCAGCGCCTTGAGATTCGCTGAGCGGGCAGCACAGCCCATCCGGGTCTGGTGGCTGCTCGGTCGAAGGTCACGACCAAAGGCAGTCATTGGCAACGGCGCAACATGACTACACTGCGAATTCGATTTTCCTGACTTCCGAGTCCTCAAGCAATAGACTCCCTGAGGGCAATCTTGTATTTCATCGTCGCCTCATCGGTGGCAAGCAAGCACGTGGCCATCGCGATCGGTCAACGTTCCTCTTCTACAGAGCGGTCCACTGGTCGACGTCTATGTCTCCCTGTCGGAGAATGCGCCGGAGCAGATGAGGACCGATGTCGGTCGTGTGTGGATTGGGGATACGCAGTCGGAGGCTATCACGCACCATGAACTGGTGTTTCCCGCCGGAGTACGGACCCGAAAAGCCAAGACGCCGCAAGTACCTGATGAGATCGTGTCGCTTTGTCGGTCCAAGCGGCGGCATCAGCTTGCCGGGGCCTCAGCACACAGATCAATCCCATCGAGTGCGGGTATGGGAATGCCCCTCCTGAGGCCGAGCAGCACCCATTCCTCCAGCACCTCTCGCAATTCAACGCGGCAAGACTCAAGACTCAAGGCTTGTGCCCACACGCCATCCAGGCTGGTCACGTGGCCATAGTAGCCCTCTGAGTCCGGAAGGATCTCGTATTCGGCTTTCATCATGGCCGCGTCAAGATAGGCCGTCAGCATTGTATGGGTGCGCCTCCGCGTGGCGAGTGGGACAGGCTTCGTTCCCTAAGCCGAAACTAGGTGGGCACGGCTCCGCTGTCCACGTTGCTGATAGGCGCAATCAGGAGTCGGATCAGGTCGACATCACAGAAGTATGGTGGGCGCCGGGGGGCCTTCATACTTGATCGCAGCCGCATATCCCGTCGCAGGGAGGTGCGGCTGGTGTCGTTGGTCAAAACGGCACGCATGTGTTGTTCGGCTCGAAGTGGGGGCCGTATGCCAGCTTGGACTTGGAGTCGAAGTATAGCGCGCTTGCCTGGATCGCAGATTATGTGCACACTTATCCTGTGCACTATTAAGGAGGTGTGGGTATGGGCGAGCCGAAGGTGAACATCACTCTCAGTGCCGACGCAAACGTCGTGCGCCGTGCGCGGGAATACGCCAACCAGCATCACACGACACTCAATCAGTTGGTCCGTGATCACCTGGGGCAGCTCACAAGCGGCATGACACCAGACGAGGCGGCCGCCGCTTTCATCGAGGTGGCGCGACAACAGGCTGGGCGCTCGCCCGATGGCTACCGCTTCGACCGGGATGAGATCCACGAGCGCAAAGGTTGAGCGCGTGACCAAAGTTTTCCTGGATACCAATATCATTGTGTACGCAAACGATGCTCGTGACCCGGACAAACAGGCGCGCGCAATCGAGGTTGTCAGTGATGCGATCCGCACAAGGGATGGCGTCGTGTCAACGCAGGTCCTGCAGGAATACGCTGCGGTTGCCGCCGTCAAGCTGAAACAGGAAGAGCAAGCGATTCTGCGGCAACTGATCACCCTCGAGACACTGGAGGTCGTCGCCGTAAGTCCGGCACTGATCCGACGTGCCGTCGGGATGAGTGGACGCTACCAGATCTCGCATTGGGATGCATGTATTCTGGCTGCGGCTGAGGCGGCTCACTGTCCTCTGCTGCTTTCAGAAGACCTGAATGCCGGGCAATTCTACGCCGCCACGCAAGTTGAGAATCCCTTCTCATAGGTGCCGCCGCCGGGGGCGCTCTCGCTCTCGCTCTCGCTGGCGCGTCGGGCGCCGGGGGGACTCGGGCGCGTGGATGGCGTTGG
>JABGOW010000366.1 GCA_018645275.1 Verrucomicrobiota bacterium | reverse complement strand
TCTCAATCGTCCACCATTCTCGTCGCCGCTATCGTCCGCCGGAAAGGCAGGAAAACGAGGGGAAAGCCTAAGAGATATGCCCCATACAGAAACACAGCCTCCGCGTCACGCAAGCGCTTCGAGCTCGGCCCAACGCTCAACGAGGGCTTCAAGCTCTTCGGTAACGGCGGCGGCGCGGGCATTTGCCTCGGCGATGGCGGCGGCTGGCTGCTTGTAGAAGTTGGGATCTCCGTGGTCGGCAACAAGTTGCTCCTGTTCAGCTTCCAGGGCTTCGATGCGTGGCCCAATCCCCTCAAGCTCGCGACTTTCCTTGTATGTCAGCTTGCGAGCCTTTGGCTTCTGGGGTGCCAGTTGTGCCGGCTTGGCCTTTGGGGTTTGCACAGCGACTTCCCGACGTTGCGATAGCCAGTCATCGTAGCCGCCCGCATATTGCGACACGCGCCCATTGCCTTCGAGCACCAGCGTACTGGTCACAACGTTGTTGAGAAAGGCACGGTCGTGGCTCACCAGAAGCAGCGTTGTCGCATTCTGCTGAAGTTGCTCTTCAAGCAACTCAAGTGTCTCCGCATCAAGATCGTTGGTGGGTTCATCCATCACCAGCAGGTTGCAGGGCTGCAGGAACAGTTTCGCAATGAGCAGTCGATTGCGTTCGCCTCCCGACAACACATGCACGGGCGACCGAGAACGAGCGGGGGTGAACAGGAAATCCTGCAGATAGCTGTAGACATGCCGTCGCTGCTCGCCAACCTGAACAAAATCGTGATCGCCCGCGACATTCTCGGCAATCGTCTTCTGGCCATCGAGAACGGATCGCAACTGATCAAAATAGGCAATCTGCAGCCGCGTCCCCATCGTCAGAATTCCACCGGCCGGCTTAAGTTCATCACAGAGCAGCTTCAGAAGCGTCGTTTTTCCGGAGCCGTTCGGGCCAATAATGCCAATCCGCTCTCCACGCAGAATACGCGCATTGAAGTCCTTGATAATAGGAGGCTCCCCCGGGTAGGCAAAGCTGACGCCTTCGGCCTTGATGACCTGCGCGCCTGACCGTTCCCCCGTCTGGAGCTGGAAGCGGCTGGCCGATTCCGCCTTACGGCGGTTGCGGAAGGTCTCGCGCATGGCCTTGAGGGCCCGAACGCGGCCCTCATTGCGAGTGCGGCGCGCCTTGATTCCCTGTCGGATCCACGCCTCCTCCTGCGTCAGCCGCTTTCCGCGCTTCTGCCATTCAGCCTCTTCGTCATCCAGAAGCTGTTGCTTGCGCTTCAGAAAAGTATCGTAGTCACAGTTCCATCCCGCCAGCGTTCCCCGATCCAAGTCGATGATTCGCGTGGCCAAGTGGCGCAGAAAGGTTCGGTCATGCGTCACAAAGAGAAAAGTCGTCACCTGTCGCCTCAGGAAGCCCTCTAGCCATTCAATGGACTCGATATCCAAATGGTTGGTGGGTTCGTCCAGAAGCAGGACATCCGGTTCGCAAACGAGCGCCCTAGCCAGCAGCACGCGGCGCTTCAACCCTCCCGAAAGCGTCTCGAACAACGCTTCTGGATCTACATTAAGCCGCGACATCGCCTGCTCGGCAGCGCCCTCGTGTTCCCAATGGTCAAGAGCTTCATGACTCGGCATCCCGCTTTCGACAATACTCCGTACGGAGCCGGAGAGGTCCGATGGCACATCCTGCGGAAGATAGGACACCCGTACGCCGGGCGCACGCAGCACCGAACCCCCATCAGGTTCGAGATCCCCCGCCAGAATCTTCAGCAGCGTTGATTTTCCGGCACCATTGCGCCCAACAAGGCAAGCCCGGTCGCCGCTTTCGACATGCAGATCCATGTGATCCAAGAGCGGATCGCCGCCGAATCGAATACTGACATCTTGTAGACTGAGTAAGGCCATGGGGTTGGGGCTTGCCCGCCTCCGGCGGGTTCTGGGTTTGGGGCTTACCCGCCTCCGGCGGGTTCGGGGTTGATAATGGCTCGGAACCTACTTCATGTCATAGGTCAGAAACTCGCACTTCAGATCGCCGTTTGTGAGCGGGACCGCGTATTTTGGCTTAGCCGAGATATCGCGGAGGTAATCCGGGCTGCCTGCAAGGATGCATACGCGCCAACCATGCATGCGGCTGAACACGCCCCCGACCCTCTGGCAGAAGTTGGGAGCCTTCTCCAGGCGCACGCCATAGGGCGGGTTGGTCACCACCAACCCCTTCTGGCCGTCCCCCTGCAGGTTCAACACATCCCGCTGCTTAAAGGTGAGGCGTACGCCGGCCGCCCGGGCATTGGCTTTGGCGGCACCCAACACCTCTGGATCAATGTCGGACGCCACAATTCGGGCCGAGGTCCCCGATGCCGCGCGGCGCAGCTCTCCACGGAGGATCCGGAGGGCTTCAGCCTTCTCCTCATCAAAATTGGCCCAGCGCTCGAATCCAAACCGCTCCCGGGTGAGCCCCGGTGCAATGTTGGCAGACCACATGGCAGCCTCGATCGCGATGGTGCCCGATCCACACATGGGATCCACGAGGAGAGACTTCCGATCCCAACCCGAAAGCCGGAGGATGGCGGCAGCCAGGGTCTCCCGCAGTGGAGCATCTCCCGTCTCCGTTCGGTACCCTCGGCGATGCAACGCCCCTCCCGAAACATCGAGATAGACCGCCGCCTTGTCATTGGCAAGATGCATAAAGATGCGAACATCGGCATCCTCGCGATCCACCGATGGGCGTTGCTGTGTCTGCTCTCGCACTTGATCAACAATGGCATCCTTGACTTTCAAGGCAGCAAATCCGCTGTGGTTGATCTGGTTCGAGCGGCAGACGGCGTTGACCGAAAGCGTCTGGCGGTGCGTGATATAGGGAGACCAGTCTATTGCCTTGATGCCCGTATAGAGCGCGTCCTGGGTGGGGGCGGGGAAGCGTGCTACCAGAAGCTGGATACGCTGCGCGATACGGCTTTCCAGACAGGCCCGCCACCCCTCTCGCCAAGCCCCCCGGAACGGGACGCCGCCACGGTTGAGGCGCACACTGGCAAATCCAAGTTCGCGCAGCTCGTCACAGAGCGCGCGTTCGGTTCCGGGAATTGCTGCTGCAAAGAACTCGTGAATGGGCTCGGGGGACGCCGCCATACTATGCTCCCGCCTGGGCGCGCATTTTGCGGACAGCGGGCAGGACCTTTGGTGCGTGGCCACGCCCCGCACGACGCGCCAAAACATTCTCAAGCATATCCCAGTCGTCTGCCGTCGGCGCACTGTCGTAGTCCCATTGCGCCTGATCGGCACGCTTGAACTGCCACTTCAGGGCGCGCAAAGAGACGTGAACGCGCGTTTCGCGCTTCACTCCATCCGACTGCCTGACCGTCCAGGAAATGTTGTTGTTCATAAGTGACACCCTCAGCAGCCGGATACAGTAAGGGGGGAATCAGGATTCGCCAAGCCTGAACGGCGAATTGGGGGCGCAAGCGAAGAACGTGGGTAGATGCCGGCGGAACGTAGATTCAGCCCACTATTCACGGCTTTCTCTGCAAAATGAAATGTCTAGGCTCTAAACATCAGCGTCATAATCGTCATCCTACGCGTAATCGTAATCAATTTGAGCCGATTAGGAGTACGATTAGGAGTATGATTATGAGAGAGCCTCCTCTTTTTTGGCTAATCCACGTTCTTCGCTTGCACCCGTGAGGTGGGGTTCTTCCAGTTTCTAGCTCTGCTTGCCGCATGAGATCCTTCGGCTTCGCTCAGGATGACACTTTCCTAAGGTTTACTGTCATGCTGAGCTTGCCGAAGCATCTCGCCGAAGGCGCTCTTTCGTCTTGGGCAACACGCCGTAGAGGTGCGCCCCTATGCCAGCCCAAAGGTCGATCCGTTCCACCAAGCGGCTTTGGCAGCGGACAGGGCCGCACCGCGATGGGATATGCTGTGCTTCGCATCGGCATCCAGCTCAGCAAAGGTCTGCTCAAATCCGTTTGGCACAAACAGTGGATCGTATCCGAAACCGCAGTCGCCTCGGGGGGCAAGTTCAATATGCCCCTCACAACGCCCGTCGACCGTCTCGGTCTGCCCCTCCGGGGTTGCCAGCGCGATGGCACAGCGAAAACGCGCGGTCCGCTCGGTAACCCCCTCCAGGGCGGAAAGCAGTTTGCGATTATTTGCCGCATCATCACAGGGCTCCCCTGCATAGCGCGCAGAGTAGACGCCCGGGGCCTTGTCCAGGGCGTCAACTTCAAGCCCAGAGTCGTCGGCCAGAGTCAGCATCCCACTCACGGCAGCGAGCTCAACCGCCTTCTTGATGGCGTTGGCCTCAAATGTGTCTCCATCTTCCACAACATCCGGCAGCCCTGGAACCGCATCAGCACCCACGATTTCGATACCGGGAAGCTGAAGGATTGCCTGAATCTCTTCAAGCTTGTGTGCGTTACGCGTTGCAATCAGCAGCTGCATCAGAAGCTCCTCTCTCGTGTGGCGCGAAGGACGCGACAGCGGGGGTGCGGTTTATCTCTTCTTTGCCCATGAATCGCGCAAGGGAACGATACGACTGAACACGGGACACTCGGGGGTTGAATCCTTGGTATCAACCACGAAGTATCCTGTGCGCTCAAGCTGAAACCGGGAGCCGGGTTCAGCCGTTGCGAGGCTCGGCTCCACGAAAGCACGCGTCACACTCAGCGAGTCTGGGTTCAGGTTATCCTTAAAGTCGCCACCCTCAGGCACATCGTCCGGGCGCTCACAGGTGAACAGCCGATCAAACAGCCGCACCTCGACCTCCTTTGCATGCGCAGCGGAGACCCAATGGATGGTTCCTTTGACCCGACGCCCATCCGGTGCATTTCCTCCGCGCGTTTCAGGATCGTAGGTGCAGGTGACTTCGGTGACCTCTCCGGTAGCCTCGTCCTTCTTGCATCCTGTACAGGTCACAAGATAGCCGTAGCGCAGGCGGACCTCCTGGCCGGGTTTCAGGCGGAAGAACTTCTTCGGGGCCTCTTCCCGAAAATCGCCGCGCTCGATGTAGAGCTCTCGCGAAAACGGCACGGGGCGGGTGCCCGCGGATTCATCTCCGGGGTTGTTGATCCCCTCAAGCGTCTCTTCCTGCCCCTCGGGATAATTCGTAATAACCAGCTTAAGCGGATTGAGGACGCCCATCGCGCGAGCGGCCGTCTTGTTGAGCTCGTCGCGGATGCAATGCTCCAGCAAGGCAATGTCGGTCAGGCTTTCGACCTTAGTGACGCCCACGCGGCGGCAGAACTCCCGAATCGACGCAGCGGTAAAGCCGCGGCGGCGCAGCCCTGAAACCGTTGGCATGCGCGGATCGTCCCAACCATCGACATGTCCGTCCCGTACCAGTTCAAGCAGCTTGCGCTTGCTCATCACCGTGTAGGTCAGGTTCAAGCGAGCGAATTCAATCTGCTGCGGGTGGCACTCCACCTCAAGGGCATCCAGGATCCAGTCATACAAAGGACGGTGCACTTCAAATTCAAGGGTACAGATGGAGTGGGTGATTCCCTCAATGGAATCCTCAATGCAGTGCGCAAAATCATACATGGGATACACGCACCAGGCGTCGCCGGTGCGGTGGTGGTGAGCATGCTTGATGCGATAAATCGCAGGATCACGCATATGCAAATTTGGCGAAGCCATGTCTATCTTGGCGCGGACGACATACTCGCCATCAGCGAACTCCCCCGCACGCATCCTGCGGAAGAGATCCAGACTCTCCTCAACGGGGCGGTCGCGCCAGGGGCTCGATTTGCCCGGACGATTCGGGACTCCGCGGTACTCCTTGAACTCCTCGGGGGACAAGGTGCAGACGTAGGCCCTGTCTTTCTTGATCAGATCCTCGGCATAGCCATAGATTCTCTCGAAGTAGTCAGCGGCATAGAAGCAACTCTCGCCCCAGTTAAAGCCGAGCCACTTCACATCCTCGGTAATCGAATCCACATACTCGATATCTTCAGCCGTGGGATTCGTATCGTCAAACCGCAGATGGCATCGCCCTGCGTAGTCCTGCGCAATCCCGAAATTCAGGCAGATGGACTTGGCATGGCCGATATGCAGGTATCCGTTCGGCTCCGGAGGGAAACGGGTGACCACGCCGGAGTGCTTTCCGGCTGCCAGATCTTCGTTGATAATGTCGCGGATGAAATTTGTCACCGCCGCCTCTTCAGTCGCCATGATTATGCATTCCTCAAATAGCGGTATTCATAGTCCTTGGTCAGTTTCTTTAGCGCTTTCCCACTGAGCTTGATGCCAGCCTCTTCCAGTGAAGCGATCGCATACTGCACACGCCGCAAACTCATGTCACGCCCGATCACTACCATCGTATCGAACAGCGGCAGCGAAACCGGGCTCCCCGACATGGCTACAAAGAACATGGAAAGCAGCTTCTTGAACTTCAAGTCCTCCCGCTCTCCGATATTCGAGAACATGCCCTTGATGCTATCTGCATCCCACGTTGCCAGGCGCTCCATCTCCCACTGGGCAATCCGCAGCAGCACCGGAGCCCGCTCCGGGGCCTCGACACCCTTCAGTAGCAACGCATGATCGTAGGTCAGCCGATCTGCAAATGCGAAGGCCGTCATCGGCACGAAGTCCGCAAGCTGATTCAGGCGGGGCTGCGCCAGTGGCGCCAGCTTGAGTAGCGTGTCGTCATTCATCATCCACGTCTTCAAGCGCGCCAGCAATGCGTCACAGGAGAACTCACGAATGTAGCGGCCGTTGAATGCCTGCAGCTTCTGCAAATCAAAGATTGGCCCTCCCAGGCTAACGCGGTCCAGCTCGAACGTCTCAGCCATCTTCTGCAGCGTAAACGTCTCCTCCCCATCGGCAGGGCTGTAAGCCATAAGCCCCAGGAAGTTGACGAGCGCTTCCGGCAGGAACCCGGCCTGGCGGTAGTAGAGAATGCTGGTGGGGTTCTTGCGCTTCGACAGTTTTGACTTGTCGGGATTGCGCAGCAGCGGCAGATGCACGAACTCCGGCGGCTCCCAACCAAACGCTTCGTATAGAAGGATGTGTTTCGGCGTGGAGCTGATCCACTCTTCCCCGCGAATCACATGTGTGATTTCCATCAGGTGATCGTCCACCACGTTGGCCAGATGATACGTCGGAAATCCATCCGTCTTGAGGAGTACTTGGTCATCAATCGTGTTCCACGGAATCGTAACCGCATCACGCAGCCGGTCTTTGAAGGCACATGCCCCCTCGTCAGGAACACGCAGCCGAATCACGTGCGACTCTCCGGCTTCGATTCTGGACTTGGCTTCAATAGGGTCCAGTCCCGCACAGTGCCCGTCATACCCAAGCCGATCAGCCTTGTCTGCCTCCTGCTGTTGTCTCAACGCCGTCAAGCGCTCCGCCGTGCAGAAGCAGGGGTAAGCCTTGCCCGCATCGACCAGCTTCTGACAGTGATCCCGATAGATCGCCGTTCGCTCACTCTGACGATAAGGGCCATGCTCACCGCCGGTATCCGGGCCCTCATCCCATGGCAACCCAACCCACTGCAAAGCCTCCAGAATGGCATCCTCGGATTCCTGCGTTGAACGCACCTGATCGGTGTCCTCGATGCGCAGCACAAACTGGCCACCGTGACGCTTGGCAAAAGCGTAGTTAAACAGCGCAATATAGGCGGTACCAATATGGGGTGCCCCCGTTGGTGACGGAGCAATACGTGTACGAACAGTCATGATATCCTCATCTCTTTTGATCGGCGGCCATGATGTGGAAAACTGGCGGCCGAATCAACCCTCATCTCAGGCTTCGGCAGGTCTAAGACTATCTTGAGGCGCATCCCATGATGTAGGTTACCCGCAACGGGGGTATGCCCTTAACTCCAGTACCCGCTACATGCGGTGTTTCTAATCTCAGGGCGTCACCGCAAACCGATCGGAGCAGTTTACGGCAAAGTTCGCGATGCAGCTTGGTCATTCAGACTCTCCTGCGACGTCAACGGCCTCGTAAACCATCTCGATCCTAACTGTTCCGTGCCCTTTGCCGAGAACTCCAACGAATCTCACCGCACATGACCCGTTAACCGGCAAGTGCCGTGAGCACAACATATGGTACCAGCTGGAGTGAAGTGCATACCCCCGTACCCGCAAGAAACGGGGAAATACCCAAGACCTTTCCGCTTGCCAAATCACAGCATCCACCGCATCCTACTGTCCGATAGAGAGATGCAACATGAGCAAAGACGAAGACCGAATCAACTACGCCGTCGCGGACCGAGATCTGAAGTACTACATCTTCGACTGGGACGATAACATCCTACACATGCCGACTCACATTCACCTGGAGCGGCGCGACGAAAATGGAGAGTGGGTGCCCCACTCCGTTTCAACAGCGGTTTTCAGCGTCATTCGAGCCGACCAGGAAAACTACCGCGCCCCACCCGGCGGCTGGGAAGATGCCTTCCGGGACTTCCGCGACATCGACGTCGAAAACGAGAACGTTTTCCTGCGCGATACGCGCATGGCGATTGATCGTGTGGTTCAGGGAGAACAGAAGGCGGGGCCCTGCTTCGAGATATTCCGGACGACACTTATCGAGGGGCGCCTGTTTGCCATCGTCACGGCGCGCGGACACAGCCCCGCCGTGATTCGTGAAGGCGTCGAGTACTTCATCGAGACCGTCCTCACCTCGGAAGAGAGACAGACAATGCTACGCAATCTACGTGGCTATCTGGCGTGCTTCGATCCCGACCACCATACTGAGGATGACAGCGAGGTGATGACCTACTACCTCAATCACAACCGGTATCATGGCGTCATGTCACCGCACTTCAGAGCCATGATGGGGCAGCCTCCCGGCGCTTCTCCCAATACCGAAGCCGGCAAACAGTTCGCCATCAAGGATTTCGTGGAGCATGTCATCAAGATCACGCGGGCCAATGGGCTGACAAGCCCCATCAGTGTTGGTTTCTCGGACGATGATGAAGGCAATGTGGAAGCCGTGGAAGCCTATGTCCGTGATGCCCTTTCGCGAGAATTCCCAGGCATTAAGTTCGTGGTCTACTACACCTCCGATCCTAAGGTCACCTCGGGGCGCAAAGTCGTTGTTCGTGGACAGCTGAGCCTGGACCTATGACCGGGACCGAGACGACAGCCCCCGTTCAGATCGCTCCTGCAACCTGCAACCCGGTAAGCCATGCTCCCCATGCAGATCATTGAACGCATCAAATCGCCCTACAATGATGTCGATGTCTGGGAAACCGACAGCGGGATTGATTTCGAAGTGGCGGGAGGCACCCACGCCACCTGGGATGAACATCGGATTCTGACGGACTACGCCTGGGACGCAATTGCAGCGGCGGCTCTCCTGCGAGCAAAAGCCCCACCGCGCAGCCTACTCATGCTGGGGCTCGGAGGCGGTACCGCCATACGACAACTCAGACACTTCGTCCCAAGCATGCGCATCACAGCCGTTGAGATTGATCCTTCTATGGTGGATTTGGCCCGCCGCTATATGCAGTTGGACGAACTCAACGTCGAGGTGGTCGTTGATGACGCCTATGACTACATCACGGCTTGCACCAAGAAGTTTGATGCTGTTGTCGATGATGTCTATATGGGCGGAGCGTCAGATGTGTTTCGTCCAAAAACGCACAACGCATCACTCATGGACGCGCTCTGTCAGCGACTCACCCCGGGGGGAATCCTGTTGGCCAACCTCGTGACGGGAAGCGGGCACCGGCGAGTCCAGTCAAAGGTGCGAGCAGCCTTCAAACGCAAATTTGGCCAACTCAGAATCGTCAAACCCATGAAGGGCTTCAACGAAACCCTCATCGGTGGACCGACAGCCGCCCCCTCGCGCCTCAAGGAGTTCGAATGCAAATTCACGCACCCACGCGATATCGCGGCCTGGGATGCGCTAAGCGTGCGGACGTTGGGCTGATCAACCTGCCGGGCGAGGGCGCCCCGCCTCCATTGCCACTGAAGAGCGCCTTGCCGGGAGAAATGGAGCCGGGGCGCCCTCGCCCCGGGAGATCGTCAAGGCATCACTAGGACATTCCCCTGTTTTCGCGCGTAATCCATATTGGAGATCCTTCGGCAAGCTCAGGATGACAAATCTCTAGTGGCTGTTGAAAAACTCGAGATTCCTCGATTCCGAAGCAAGTTCGGGATGCAAGCACTTCGCTCAGGATGACAGCTTCCTAAGGTTTTCTGTCATGCCGAGCTTGTCGAGGCATCTCGGTCGCCTACATATCATAGAGCGCGTCGTCCCGGCGGGGCGCACCGCGGGACTTGCCATGCTTGCGCTTGCCCTTCGCGCCTTTCTGGCCGGGCAGGACGAAGGGGTCCTCATCACCAAGGGCTCCGTCAAGCTCGGCCTCGATGGCCTCAGGATCCTCGCCGGATTCCATGCGCTGCAGGGCTTCCTCAATGCCTTCGTTAAACTCCATCCCCGAGAGGTGTGAGAACTTCCGCATCAACTGCGCTGCTGCACGCGGATCCTCCTCATTCATAGCCCCGGCTTCTGCCGCCAGTGATTCAACGGCTTGCTCCATTTTGCTCTCGTCGATAGGAAGCTCCCCCGCTCCGTCATCCTCTTTCCCTGCAGAACCCGCCGAAAAAAGAGAAACCTGCCGCTGCAGTTTGCGCGCCTTGCAGTGTGGGCACTTGGGGCGATTGGATGTGTTCACACTGTGCGAGAAGAAGTTCATGATGACGTGACAGTCAGGACAGTAGAATTCGTAGATTGGCATCATCCCTCCTTGTGGTGGATTCCTGCCGCCGTTTGCTCGACAAGATCTGCGAGCCGGTCCGCACCATCCCCCACTGCAACCCCCTCAAGCCGCGCGCGCATTTGAACGAGCGCTTCGGGGTTCTCAGCCACACCTTTGAGATACGCTACAAGCCACTCAACCGTAAGATCCTGCTGCGGGTGCATTGCCATGCCCCCTGCTGCGGCCATTGCCATCGCATTGAGGGCCTGATGGTTCCTTGCTGATGTTGGCAACGGGATCAGGAGCGCGGGAATCCCACATACAGCCAGCTCGGTACACGTCGCCGCACCCGCCCGGGCAATTGCGAAATCAGTCTCGGCATAGACGCTCGCCATATCGCTCGTAAATGCGTGGACTTGAGCCGGTACGTCGGCCGCATCATATCGCGCTTGCACAGACTCGGCATCGCGCACCCCCGCAAGATGGGTAACGTGCATCGTCAGCCCGCGAGCCTGCAGTTCCTGTACCGCCGTCGGCAGCGTCTGGTTAAGCACGTGTGCCCCCTGACTCCCCCCCATCACCAAGAGACGAAACCGGGGGGCATCCGTATGAGCAAGTCGCTCAAGTGCGCCCCGAAGGGGGAAACCTGTCATGCAGACCTTGTCGACCGGAAAATGTGGCACGCAGGCCTCAAACGCAATTCCGATACGGGCCGCAAACCGCGAAAGAAAGGAAATCGCACGACCGGGAACCGCATTGGCTTCGTGCAGCACAACCGGGACCCCGCAAAGCCGAGCCGCGATCACCGGCCCAACGGAAGCGTAGCTCCCCATTCCCAAAACCACATCGGGACGCGTCTCGCGCATTTTGCGCCAGGACGCGAAGATGGCACCACAGAGCTTGAATAGCACGCCTATCGCACGTAGCGAGATCCCGGATGGAAATCCGGCGGCCCTGATCGACACGCGCCTGCCATCCCAGCCGTCAACCGACGCAGCCTCAACGTCCCGACCGGCAAGCCAAAGCGTCACCGCATGCCCCCGGGACTGGAGTTCACGTGCGGTTGCCAATCCCGGGAAGATATGTCCCCCCGTCCCGCCACATGCCACGCAAATCCTCATAATGTCCTACCATACGAACACCGCCATCGGGTTGCAACCCGCAAGGCAAAATCTGCTCTTTTGATTGCTCGCGGGGCACTCGCGTGCTAGAAATTGGGGTCATGGTTGAATTCATTGATAGTCCAAGTCCGTTGCGCCGCAAACCGGCCGAAGCGACATCCGAGTCCAAGACGGAACCCCCGTCCCAAACGCTATCGCTCAAGCAGTCCATTAGCATCCCCGGCTACACGATAATCTCCAAGCTCGGCGAGGGGGCGACTGCAGTCGTATGGTTAGCGCGGCAGGACTCTCTAGACCGGCAGGTCGCCGTTAAGGTTCTGAAGCAGCAGCATTGTGCCGATGCGGACGAGGTCGCGGATTTCATCAATGAGGCCAAGGCCGTGGCCAAGTTAAAGAGTCGCAATGTTGTTCAAATCTATGACATTGGCAAACACGAGGGCACCATTTTCTTCGCCATGGAGTACGTGGACGGACAGACGCTTCACCGCGCGCTTCAATCCGGCACCCCTTTGGACCAGAAGCGGGCACTCGCAATTGCCACCGCCGTTGCCCACGCTCTTGATGATGCATGGACCAGCGGCAAGGTCTTCCATCGCGATATCAAGCCCGACAACATCATGCTGGACAAGGATGGCAGCATCAGAATAACAGACCTGGGGCTGGCGGGCATCATCGACGCCAAAGGGAACTCCTCGATCCGCGAAGGCGAAATTGCCGGTACCCCAAACTACATGTCTCCGGAACAGGCCAGTGGCAAGGGCAACCTTGATTTCCACACAGACATGTACAGCC
>JABGOW010000311.1 GCA_018645275.1 Verrucomicrobiota bacterium | reverse complement strand
ATCAACGCACAGTACGACGGCATCGCCGAGTTCATCCAGTGACGTGAGGGCATCACGCAGACGGGCAAAAAGCCGCTTGCACTCATCTCCACCGGCCCATCCCGGAAAGGCAACACCATGCACGTTGCGGGCAAGACGAATCCGGCTACTGATGACGACGCCACTGCTGCGGCGCGCTGAAATCCAAGCGCTGGACCGTTTTATCAGGTCGTCGACAACCATGCTACTTAGCCCCCATGGAATGCGGCGACTCCAGCGCCCTGATTTGGTCACGAATGCGTGCAGCTTCCTCGAAGGCCTGCAAATCGACAGCGTGGCGCAGTTGCGCCTCCAAAGCCACCACCTCCGCGCGAGTCTGCTCTCGTGCAGGCGTCTTTCCGGCGTGCTTGAGCGAACGATGCATATCCTCAATCATCGGCTGCAGCTCGTCGGCAAACGTTTCGTAACAGCGCTCACACCCAAGTCGCGAGCTCTTCTGAAAATCAGTACCGCGCATATGGCAGACGGGGCAACTCTTCAGTGCACCAGGCTTCGCCCCTACTTTCGCGGGGCTGCCCGCGCCAAACAGGAAGTCGGCCATGGCTGCGGGCGATTTCAGGCCGCTCTTCTCTGCACAGGCGGCGCAGAGAAAGGCCTCCTTGACCTCGCCGTCAGCTACCTGCTTAACCTGAACCGTTGCCTCGCCATTGTGACAGGATTCGCATTTCATATGGGACCCGCTATCCGAGTTTACGGTTTGGAGGGAAACAACCCTACGCAATAGGGCTACCGGAGCTACGCGCATGCTGCCGATAGACTTTGACGAGTTTGCGCGTGACGGGGCCGGGGGGGCCATCACCGATCTGACGCCTGTCGATATTGACCACGCCAATAACCTCGGCCGCAGTGCCGGTCAGAAAGACCTCATCCGCCGTGTACAGATCGTACCGGCTCAGACGCGCTTCTGAGACCTCGAGCCCCTGTTCACGTGCCAGATCCATGACCACGTTTCGCGTGATGCCCTCAAGAATGCCCTCGTTCGTGGGAGGCGTGATGAGCGCATTGCCGCGCACGACGAAGATATTGTCGCCCGTTGCTTCAGCAACAGCCCCCTGAGCATTCAGCATGACCGCTTCCATGCAACCCGCATTGATTGCTTCGATCTTGGCAAGAATGTTGTTCAGGTAGTTCAGACTCTTGATTCTGGGATTCACAGCCTCAGACAGGTTACGAATCGTTCCAACCGTAACAATCGAGAGCCCCTCATCATACAGCTTCTTAGGGTAGAGCTGAATGTCGGCGGCAATGATGATAATCTGCGGCTTTTCGCAGAGATAGGGGTTCAGCCCCAATGTGCCAACACCGCGCGTCACGACCAACCGGATGTAGCCATCCATTGTCTTGTTGGCTGCGCACGTTCGGATCACGGCCTTAGCCATGCCCGCACGGGTCATCGGAATCTCGAGTGCAAGCGCCTTCGCGGAGTCATAGAGCCGATCAATGTGAGCATCCAACTCAAATACGCGACCGTTGTAGGAGCGAATCCCCTCAAACACACCATCACCGTACAGCAGCCCGTGGTCAAACACGGAGATCTTGGCCTGTCGCTCAGGGACCAGTTTACCGTTGAGATAGATTTTCACCAAAACCTCCTTCTGCTGCTGCACAAAAAAACGGGGCACTTCCGAGCCTCAATCTCCGGAAATCCCCCGCCAATTTACTTCCAACTCTCGACACGGCGTCCACCGCATCCCTCAACGCTACCTCAACCCTGGCTTGCCATCCGTAGCTCCGGAGGAGCGAAGCTGGCTTGCCATCCGTAGCTCCGGAGGAGCGAAGGATGGTGCACCCGAGAGGAGTCGAACCTCCACGCCCTTAACGGGCACATGGACCTGAACCATGCGTGTATGCCAATTTCACCACGGGTGCATTCCGTTCCAGAAACGGGCGCGATACTACTAAAGCGCTCAAGAAAAGGTCAACTCCCTAATTCCGTAATGACGTTCAAATGTTGAAGCCTGGGCGTTTTGGCCCCTGCCAGCTTGCCTGGCAGGTGAATCAGCTTTGCAGCCAAAAATAGGCGTAAAAAGAACTGCGGCTGGTCCGCGCGAGACTTGGCCCACGGGCCTCTTCTCGCGCATTGTCAGCCTCTGGGCTAGTGTGCTGGCTGTGCATTGGCTGATAAGCTCTTGTCTCCTGCCAGGCGAGCTGGCAGGGGGCCAGGCTTTAAGTGGTTGTTGAAGAACTTGCTTCAGGGTCGAGGAATCTCGGCTTTTTCAACAGCCACCCAACATTTAAACGCTATCATCAATCAAGCTCTGCTCAAAGCTGAATACCCCCCGGAGTGGTTGACTTTCGCCCCCCCATCTCACTTCTCTGGAGCACGCGGCGTGGCAGAGAGAATGGGGCTACCATCAGGCAGGTGATGGGTCTGTTCTTCGAACGCAGCGCCATCCCGGTGGACCGCTATCACGGATCGCGTCCATCGGTTCCGGCCGGACTGGTGTGCGACCACAAGGCGGCCTTTGTCATCGAAGTTCATGGCGGGCTTGCCAATGCGCACAAGGTTTCCGAGTTGAAAGGTGCCGTAGGAGACACCGCGTACAACGTCGCGCACGACAAGAAATGCATACTCCGCTCCATCCCGAGCGCAATACCGCAGGCTATAGGTCAGTCGAGAATTGCGATAGCCCCTCAACTGCCGCTCCCTCGAATCCATTTCAATGCCGTGGACAACATCGAACCCCTGCGGCCGAGACGCAAAAATGCGGCCATCATGCCGCACTTGCGCCCAAATCTGATAGGATCCTGGGTCCCGAATGTCACCAAAAGAGGTGAGCTCGACCAACTCCGTTGTACGGTCATCCGGCATAATGACGAAGTCGCGATCGAGCTTCTCATAGGTCGGTTCGCGGCTGCCACGGTCCCGGCGGATGCTCACTTCAAGCTCTGCATTGTGGTAGATCTCATTGAAGACCAACGGAGCATCTGAATCGTTCTGAATCACAATGGTCGCTACCGTAGGCTCCCCCTCCATGACGATACGGTGATCAACCTTGAGTCCAATGCGAACCTGCGCCTGACCCGGTAGTGCGAACAGCATCACAACGAGAATCACCCCAAACATGATGGAGAAGAGACTCCTGGCAGACTTCATTTCACGGTTCCGTGGTTTCAGCATTCAGAATCTCCCGAGAAGACGTGCTCGACCTCATCCAATATGAGGTGCAGCAGCACCTGGTGGGCTTCTTGAATCCGCTCTGTGGCCGAACCAGGAACAAGAATTTCATGATCTGCCCGACCTGCCAGCGCCCCGCCATCGCGCCCCAGCAGAGCCACGGTGGCCACGCCGCATGCGGTCGCCGCCTCTAAAGCTCTGGCAAGATTAGCCGCATTCCCGCTCGTACTGAACAGGACAAGAACATCGCCCGCCTTTCCGAGCCCCTCAATCTGCCGACTGAAAATCTCGTCAAATCCGAAATCATTGCCAATACAGGTGAGAACGGTGCTGTCTGCGGTCAATGCAACGGCGGGAAGCGAAACACGATTGCCGCGAAAACGCCCCACAAACTCCTCCGCCATGTGCAGAGATTCCGCCGCGCTGCCTCCGTTGCCAGCCGTGAGGATCTTGTTTCCGGCACGCAAGGCCTCTACAACGGTACGGCACACAGCCCCGATCGCGACCGATTGTGTCTGCAGGCTCTCAATGGCCGCCACGCTCGCCTCCAATGATGCCGACAGTCGAGCCTGAAATTCTGTTGCTTCATCTGGCAATGGCTTTCTTCCCTTCAGCTACGGATTCCAGTCTTCGCCCCTCCTGTAACGCCGCCAAGGAGCATGAGCGGAACGTATTCAGGGTTGTATCACCAGACGCAAACGCTGTCCACAACTAGCTTTTTGCCTTCTCACGCAACACCCCGTAATGGTAGCTTCGCTCCCACATGAAACACGACATACACATGAAGCGGCTGGCTATCGTATATCCCAAAGCCATTGGCGACTTTATGTTTGCCCTGCCCGCTTTGCACACCATTCGCCAAACGTGGAAAGAGATCCACATTACCCTTGTGGTGAAGCGGAAACAGGCTCCTATCGCCCTACCCCAGAAGGGCATACTTGCCGACGAAGTGCTGGTCATTGGCGGCGAAACGAGCTGGTCGGATGTGCGCCGAGAGCTCAACGCACTGAACGTCGACACGGTCATCGACATGGCTGGCAATGACCACGCGGGGCTCATCATGTCATGCCGCCGCGGCAGACGCATCAGGCCACACCGCTCAGACTGCAAAGGCATGTGCGCCATCTACTCCCCATTCGCGGAAGCCATGCCAAAACTCCCAGTCGGCCTACACCGCGTTGACGAACTGCTCACATTCGCCCGCTACCTGGGAGCCCAAGACCCCATTTACTCCTTTGCCCTCAAACTTCCGGACCGGGCCATCGAGGAAAGCGAGAAGATGATCGCGAAACACGGACTCCAACCGGGATCGGTGGTTGCACTCAACCTCGGCGCGAGCCGCGACAGCAAATGCTGGCCGGCGGAGCACTTTCGGACACTCGCGGAGGGACTCATTGCCAATGGCCATCGCGTTGCCCTGATGGGAGCCCATGCATTCAAGCCTGACAACCACTATGACCGCAGGCTGGTTGAGCAGTTCACGCGCGAGGGTCTCGTAAATGGAGAAACCTGCATAGACCTCACTACCGACGCCACACTGCCGGCCGACGTCCATCTCCAGCGAGATACGCATTTCCTGCGCTACTCAAAAATCCCGAAGCTTGTTGTTGGAAATGACACGGGCCCCCTCCATCTCGCGGGATCCGTGGGTGACGACGCCCAGAACAAAACGCTCTCTCTGTTTGGACCAACGAATTGGGGGCGGTACGCCCCATACGACCAAACCCGACTTTTTCCGGACACACCACAAGGCGAATGGAACCACGTGTTCTGCGCAGACGTGGATTGCGGACCCGTTGGAACCGAGGAAGCCTGTCGCTGCTATCGCAGCAAATGCAGCCACAAGAAATGCATGCACGAACTTAGAGCGGAAACCGTTCTCAAAGGCGCTCTTGCCATGGTGGAGACAACATGAAGAAAAGTCGCGTTCTCGTCGTTTACTCTGGATGGTTGGGAGACATGATATGGCTCGTCCCCACAATTCATGCTCTCAAGACAGTCTTCGACTCCATCTCTCTGGTTGTCTCAGAGGTCCAGGCTCCGCTTGCCAGGATTATGAAGAACGGCCTGCTGGATGAAGTCTATGTCGATGATCCATCACGCCGCCTTGCATCGGCGAAGGCCGTTCGCCAAGCGGCACGCGCCAACGCCATTGACACCTTCATTGATTTCAAAGGCCGATGGAAGACGGGCATCTACATCCCTTGGGGGCGGGACTTGGATATCCGGCTGCCTCACCGGCGTGATGCGCGCGAGTATGCCCTTTCACGGCTGGTTCATCCCCGGGCCGTGAGCATGCCGGCCCGTTCGGAAGAGGGCCACATGGTTGACGCCTATCTCAGCGGACTCAGTGGGCTCGTAACGCAACCTGTCCCCGTCTCATTCAACCTTCCTTTCGATGCAGAAACGATGAGAGAAGGCGAGCGCATCGCGAAAGAGGAGGGGCTACGCGAGAAGAAGAGCATCGCACTCAATCTCGGCTCAGCACAGTACAGCAAGATCTGGCCAATCGAAAACGTCGTCCGCCTCTCTGAGATTCTAGAGCAGGACATGGGGTGCAAGGTTGTCCTGATGGGCGCTCGCGGGTTCGCCCCCAACGACGACTATGACGCACGCATGTCACGCGAGTTCTTTGCCAACAGCTCGGTCACCAATCTTATCGAGAAGACCACCCTCGCGGTCGACGCCTATCTACTGAGCTGCGGCGCTCTCTCCGTTTCCGTTGGCAATGATAGCTTCGCAGGGCACATGGCAGGTTCTGCCAACGAAGTGCGGAGCGACACGGCCGGTGCGGTGCAAGCAGCCAACGGGCGTTGGTACAGAGCCAATCACACCGTAGCGCTATTCTCATCAACAAACCCGCTGTTTTGCCAACCCTATGATCCGACAGGCACGTTCAGTACCATTGTGCTTCCCGGATCATATCCGGATGAGTGCGTCTACGACCACAAAGCGCACACCTGCCCCCATTATGGGGATCGCTACTGTGTCGAGCGGGCACACTGCATGCAGCACCTCACGGTGGACCAGGTTGTCGAGGCAATCGAAGCAAAGCTCAAAGCCACCCCTAGCCCATCACACCGAAAGTCATGAAGAAACGACATAGGCGAATACGAAGGGCTTTTGAGTACCTTCTCCTACTCTTGGGGCGGTGTACGATCCCGCTGCTGCCCCGCCGAGCCATTCTCGCACTTTCACGCGGACTGGGGCGATGCGCATACCGCTTCTCTCACAAGTTGCGCAAGTACGCAGAAGCAAACCTTGATATCGCCTTCGAAGAGTCGAAGACCCCCGAAGAAAAGCGGCAGATCAACATCGCCTCATTCCAGAATTTTGCGCTGCTGATGCTGGACCTCTTCTGGTTCAACTTTCGCACGAAGAAGCGACTACGGCAGTACCTCAAGTACGACGAATCGTTTCAAATCCTGTTCCGCGATCCACCTGCCATTGTGGTGACCGCGCACTACGGAAACTGGGAAGTTGTCAGCCTGGGATGCGGACTCGAAGGCCATCCCATGACCTCAGTCGCCATGCCCCTCAAGAACCCATTCGCCGATAGCGAACTCTATCGCCTGCGCGCTAAGACCGGCTCCGAGATCACCAGTCGGGACGGTGCAATTCGTCACGTTATCAGAGCCCTGAGAGCAGGACGGGGAACAGCCCTGCTTGTCGATCAGAACGTGTTGCCCAAGGAGGGGGGTGTCTTTGTTCCCTTCTTCGGGCTTCCCGTTCCCGTGACGAAGGCCGTCGGATCCCTCTGGTCTCGAACACAGGCCAAGATCATGGTGTCCTGGTGCATTCCTGACGAACACGGCGTATACACCGTTCACTCCAAGACACCGTTCCCTGAAGCGGGCGAAGACCTCTCGTCTGATGAGATCGCCGCACGCGTCACGAAAGGGCTTGAGGATATCATCCGCGAACAGCCGGAGTACTGGCTGTGGTCCTACCGCCGCTGGCGCTACTACCAGGAGGGAGATGACCCAAGCCTATACCCCTTCTACGCCAGGAAGACGAAGCCGGCCAAAGAATAGCCAAATCTGCAGTAATGGAGCCGGGGCGCCCTCGCCCCGAAGAAGCGGCCCGAGGGCGGGCCACCTCCATTTCCTCAATCAAACCACTTCTCCGGGCAATGGAGCCGGGGCGCCCCCGCCCCACCACATCATTTCACAGCGATCGTGAGTTCCCCATCCGGCAGATCTGCCCCGGAAAGCACCACGCGAACTTCGCCCTCTTGACCCGTCGCCGTTACGAACAGACGCCCCGTACCAGCCGCCACCACAACACTACCCGCTGCATCGAAGCTGCGCAGCCGGGCTGGCCCCTCCACAACGGCCCGCAGGACGCCCTGCCAACCCCGGCACTGCCCCTCAGCGCACAGCACCGACACGCGAATGCCCATGGTGTCTCGCTCACTCGCATTCAAATGGTCACGCTCAGGAGTCAGGATGATCGACGATACGACGCCACCACCACCCGTACACGGCGGCGTCTCGGATACCAATGACCCGCCAAACTCGCCGGCGAGCCAACGAGCGGAGCGTTTCGGGGTCCGCCACGCGTCCACAATCCCGGAGTAGCGCTTGTAGCGCTGCTTGCGCAGTGTCGCATAGTCATTGTAGCACCAGAGCGTGAATCCCGCCGCGTAGGGGTACTTGTCGATCTCGCTCACATCATCCTGTATCGTCTTGAGTTGAATTTCCTCTGCATCGGGAACGCCCCGCTCAGTATGTGGATAGTTCGAGCACTCGCTGACCACCACGCACTTCAGACGGCTCGCCTCGCACCCCGCCTCCATGGCATCAAATTCGTAGTTCGTTCCCCAGACATCCGGCAGCCCCAACGTCCGCTTGCGCCGAGCGCGATGCAGATGGTTCTCGGCATACGTCACGGCCCGATCTGGATCCAACGATTTGCAGAGTGCGTAAAGTTTCTCATAGGCCCCACGATGGCGGCCTTCATTTCCCATCCCCCACAAGATCACCGAGGGGTGGTTGCGATCGCGTACAATCATGTCATGCATCTGACGGCACGCCCGCTTCAGCCATCGCCCGCCCCGCACACTTTTCCAGCTCGCGACCTCAGCGAAGACGAGAATCCCCAGCTCATCACACGCATCCAGAAAAGCCGGATGCTGCGGATAATGCGACAGGCGCACGAAGTTGAGGCCCATGCTCTTGATCCGTTTCGCATCCTCGCTATGCAACCAGAGGGGCAGCGCCCGGCCAAATCCCGGCATGCTCTCGTGGCGATTGCAGCCGCGAAGCTGCAGCCGACGCCCATTCAGAAAGAACCCCTCATGCGGGCGGAATTCTGCAGACCGGACACCAAACCTAACGCTGACAACATCGACGATCTCTCCATCACACGACAGAGTCCCCTCCGCCGTGTAGAGGTAGGGATCATCAACATCCCAGAGATTCGGATTCTGAATTGAAATAGCGGCATGGAGTTCCGCAGAATCACCCACGGCTGAGGTGGTTTCCGCAACAGTGGTCCCGGACGCATCAGAAACGCGCCACGTAATCTCACACCCGCGGAGGGCTTCCCCGAGAGCCCTGCAGTTGATCGACACCTCCCCTTTCGCATCCGCCACCACATGGATTGAGGGGGCATCAACGTGGGCAGCCGGCACGCGCTCGAGCCAAAGTTGACCGGAAAGCCCGCCGTAGAGCAGGAAGTCCGGCATCTTCAACCCCGGCAGCACATAGGTCGCACAGCGATTCGTCAGGCGTATTCCGATCTGGTTCTCCACCCCTTCACGAAGCAAATCCGTCACATCGAATGAGAACCCCAGATACTGCCCATCCACCTTCCCAAGACGCGTTCCATTGAGCCAGACATCACCCGTCCCATAGAAGCCCTCGGATACGAGCTTCCAGCGAAAGCCCTGCGTTTGAGAGGCTTCGGGGGGAAAGGAGAGAATCCGCCGATAGCTCCCCCAACCACGGTAGTACTCCACCCCATCCTGAAATGCATCCTTCTCATTCCAGCAATGCGGAAGATCAACGGTGTTGCCAGTGGTGCCGCCGAGCAGCCAGCTACGCGAAGCCCGTTCGCGCAAGAACTGCCAATCATGATTCAAAGGAATTGTCATCCGATGCCGCATGCTGAACACTCTACCCCACTCCAGCCGCGAGTGCAATTTCCGGCAGTCAGAAACCCAGCCCTATCTGCAACAATGGAGCCGGGACAGCTTGCTCTCCGAAGCCTTGGCGAAGGAGAGCCATCATCTCGGAAGACTGCGACCCGGGGGCGGGCCACCTCCATTTTCGCAATCGCACCTCTTCTTAGGGCGATGGAGCCGGGGCGCCCTCGCCCCGCAAAGCAGGCCAACCGTCACCACAAGCAACGAACGTCATACCGATGAATCTGTTCGTCAGCAGTGATGCAGGTGAGTTTCTCTGTCTTGCACTGAGAAACGATCAGCCGGTCAAATGGATCCCGGTGATGCCACGGCAGCTTCACCACACCACGTGCATGTTCAGGTTTCAATGAGACCCACTGAATTCCGTTTCTTGACATCTCACGCTCAAATACATCCGGCCAGTTGCGCTTCATCGCGAGTTTCTTGATACTGAGCTTGATGCAAATCTCCCAGTAGCTCGCCATGCTGAAAAACAGCTCTGAGCTCGGATTCAAGATCGTATCCGAAGCCGTTGTGCTGAGATGCTCATCACCAGACAGCATCCAGAGAAATACATGCGTATCGAGTAGACACTTCACGGCATGTACCCCTGAAAGTCATCCAACGGAGCATCAAAGTCCTCCGCAATGGACGTCACAAGCCCCTCTGCGCCACCAATACGCCGCTTGCTCTTTGCAGACGGCAGTGCGACAAGCTTGGCAACAGGCGTCTTTCCCTTCGCGATGACAACCGTCTCTCCTCGCAAACACTCCTGAAGCAATCGTGAGAGATGCGTCTTCGCCTCATGAATAGCAACCATATGCATTCGTCTTCTCCAACCAGATCGTAACTTCTCAAAAACCGTCTGTGAAAGCACTCTTCAGTAGGGGCACCCCAGGCCCTGGGGTGCCCCCAGAAGCCTGGGATAGGCCAGGGCCTGGCCTATCCCTACAAAACACCATCTCCAGAAAAGGAACTTCTTGAGAAGTTACACCAGATCCACCCGTAGCATTCTAAGATTAGACTAAGTTCTCGACTAAGTCAACCTATGCACTTAGGAGGTTCTGTGCTGTTAAGGGTTTGAACCACGGATGACGCGGATGGGCGCGGATTACGATTACGAGGAGAACATCTTCCTAATCGTAATCATGCTCGTAATCATAATTGACTCGTGTGGTGCCACAGGTCCCAATGGTGTCGAGGACCTCTTCATCTCCGTACCCATCCGCGCCCATCCGCGGTTGAATTCCCTCACGGATTTGGCTTCGTTTCCGGTGCAGTCCTTTTCGGACGACCGCATCCTAATCGCAGGCCGTGTCAGAAAACACCTTGAGACTCACACTCAGTGTGGGGAATGCCCGTAGGATCTGCTTGTCGGACGTTACGAGGACCGTATTCAAATCTCCGGCCAGGGCGACATACTCACAGTCGTACGCAGAGCAGCCGGAAGCAGCAACCTTCTGCATGACCAGAGAGGACGGCAGGATGTACTCATGACCGGCAAGCTGTGATTCAGCTCCATCGAGACAGCGCACTGCGTCAGACGCTGACATATCGCCACGACGAATGTACCCAGCAAGGACATTTCTGAACTCGGAACGCCACAAGACCGGAGCCGCCCAATGCGGATCGCGCTGCAAAGCCTTCTCAGCCCTCTCGGTCATCTCACCAGGAATCCACAGATAGACGAGCGTATTGACATCAACAACGATCATTTGCGACCGACATGCTTGAACGCGTTGAGCTCCTTCTCCGTGATATACACATCCATCGTCTCGCGTACGGCACGGGCATGATGCGTAATAGCGCTCGCATCCACAGGCGAACCGTGGACTACCCCCTCAAGCGTGGTGATGACCTCCTTGTTCAAACTACGACCATGGGCTTTTGCCCGCACCTTAAGCGCAGCGTGAAGATCTCCCGGAATGTCTTTAATGGTAATCGTGCTCATATTGCAACCATACTACATCCATTTTGGATGTCAACCCCCGGCCAGGAATGTACCCGCGCTATCAGGATACTCCCCAGAGGCCGTCGATGCCGCCCTTTCGACCGAGGGCCGCGCTTTCCGCTTTCAACTTTCGGTCCTCGACCGTAATCTCTCTCCATGCACTTGCTGGCCGTTACAGAGACGAATGATCGTTCGGAGGTGGAGCTGTATTGCGCACTTGTCGCCCGCGGACACAAAGTTGATTTAATCTGCTCACCTCTCTGGAGGGGGGAGGCTCCGCTGATCCGGGGTGGCGTTGACGTTATCAAAATGCCCATCAGGCATCGACTGGATCTGCACGCATCCGGTGAAATCCGGCACATGATCCATCGCCGATCGCACGATCTGATCTATGCGGTTCTCAACAGGCAGATTGCGGTTTCGCTGCTCGCCACACGCGCTCACAAACATATCCCGGTCATTGGATACCGAGGCACAACCGGCCACCTGAGTCGGTTCGACCCCGCGTCGTGGCTAACCTATTTCCATCCCCGCCTAAAGGGCATTGTCTGCGTCTCCGAGGCCGTCCGCCAGTATCTACTCTCGAAGCGTATTCCCGATGACAGGCTGCACACCATCCACAAGGGGCACCGCCCCGAGTGGTACGATTCTGACCAGACCGTCGACCTCAGTGAATTCGGCATCCCGGAAGGGGCATTCGTCATCGGATTCACGGGGAACATCCGCCCTGTGAAGGGCGTCGATGTTCTGCTCCGAGCCCTGCCACTGATTCCCAGCGAGCTGAACGTGCATGCCCTGCTCGTTGGCGAAGTGCGAGATGAGCGCATCGCGGCGCTGGCAGCAAATCCTACCATCGCGAATCGCGTACACCTCGCCGGCTACCGCACGGATGCGGCTGTTCTGGCGGGTGCGTGCCAGGCATTTGTGATGCCATCCATCGAGCGTGAAGGGCTTCCGCGAGCCGTCATCGAAGCCATGTCACAGTGCGTTCCCGCCATTGTATCAAACGTCGGCGGGCTGCCCGAGCTCGTCGAGGATGGCGTTACGGGGTTGGTTGTCCCCCCTCGGGATCCGGGAGCACTGGCCACCGCCATCGCAGAGCTCGCCTCTGACCGCCAACAATGTCACGCTATGGGATTGGCGGCACGCAGCCGAATCGGGAAGCACTTCAATATCGACACCACCATCGTCCGGATTGAAGCACTGTTTGAATCGGTGGCTGCACACTGAGTGCAGCACAATCTGGATAGGGAGTTCGATTTGATCCATTCACGGTTACGCATGCCAACGGCCACACTCTTGGCTGTTGTGATCTTACCCCGTTTTGACGGAGAAGCCGGGAGTGGTTAATCTAGAGAGACTGG
>JABGOW010000068.1 GCA_018645275.1 Verrucomicrobiota bacterium | reverse complement strand
CGGGATAGTCCACGACGAAGTTTACGGAATAGTGGGGCTAGTCTCTACATCGTGAACTTTGTCGTGAACTAAAACGAAACTAACTATCTCGTAAACTTTGTCGTGAACTACTTCGGCACCACCACTTGAACAAAGGGAAGAGCAGGAATACAGAAATGAAGACCCTATACGCAATAACCGCAGCAGCCGCGCTCTGTTGCACGCTTTCACTTTCAACAGCCGCACCAAAACCCGCCACGGCGGGTAACCCCAACATCGTCCACATCATGGTAGACGATCTCGGCTGGCAGGATATCGCTTGCTACAAGCTGGATGGCAAGCCGGTCTATGAAACGCCCCATCTGGACCGGCTGAGTCAGACCTCCCGGCGCTTTACTCAGGCCTACTCCCCTGCCCCAAGCTGCGCACCGTCGCGCGTCGCGTTTCTGCGCGGTCAGCATCCGGTCAATACCGGCGTCTATCATGTATCAGGCGGCCGGATACCGCGGCCCTGGCATCCGAGCAGCACAGCGGTCTGTCCGTATTATCGCTATGGTCTTCCCGTCGAAGAGCCGATGATTCCGGAAGCGCTGAAGAAGGCGGGCTATATCACCGGTCATGTCGGCAAGTGGCATGCAGGCGGCAAATCGGCAGGCTATCCGTTCCCGTTGGATCAGGGCTTTGATTTTGGCTTCACGGAGAAGAACGGGCGACAGAAGTATTACAATGACCCTGACCTTTGGAATCCGGAGGATGGAGAGAAGAATCAGTTCTTCGGCTCATGGGGCAGAATGAAACCCGACCGTCTGACGGGGTTTGCTACGCATGATGCGAATGATCCCTATCAGCTGAACGAAGACGGGCGCCCCTTCGATAAGCCGCACGATCTGGCGATGGGGTTTATGGATAAGCATAAGGACAAGCCCTTCTTCCTGAACTACTGCCCGTACTACGTCCATGGCCCTATTCAGACGCGAGACCGCAAACGCTTTGAGCACTATCTGGAGAAGATGGGACATGAGTTCCCCTCCGATGCAGGGCCCATTTATCATGAACTGGACGGCCAGATGAATCCGTACTATGCCAGCATGGTCGACATGGTTGACTGGATGATCGGTGATGTGATCGCCTACTTGGAAGAAACCGACGATCCCCGTAATCCCGGCCACAAGCTAATCGACAATACCTACCTGGTCGTGGACTCCGATAATGGAGGCGTTATTCCCTATACGGACAATGCCCCGTTGCGAGGCGGCAAGCAGAACACCTGGGAAGGTGGCGTTCGCATTCCGTTCATGGTTCGTGGCCCCGGGGTTCCCCCAGGAACCGTCTGTAAAACCCCGATCAATCTGATAGACCTATTCCCCACCTTTATGGCCATGGCGGGCATGGAGCATGATGAGTCGCTCAAGCTGGACGGGTGCAATATTCTACCGCTGATGACCGCACATTCAGACAAAGCTCTTTTCCCCGAAGGGTCGGAACGCGAGTCCATCTTCTGGTTCTTCCCGTGGGATGCCCACATGTCGGCCGCCATGCGCAAAGGTGAGTGGAAGCTGGTCAATCACTATGGCACCCCGCGAGGTCAGAATGCGAAGCCTGTGCAACTGTTCCGCCTGTATGATCAAGACGGATCGACGAGCGATCTGAGCGAGGCGAAGAATGTGGCCGAGCAGCATCCTGAAATCTGTAACGCCATGCTGGCGGAGCTCAACGATTTCATTTCGTCCTCAGGCGTTCCGGTTCCTCACAAGAATCTGGCTGCCTCGTCGGTGCCCGCAGAACATCGCGCAGCCTCTCCGGCCATCCAGGAACGGGGATCAGACAAAGACCGGGTCTGGGCCACTTTCGAGACCGGCAAGGGAGAAGCTGACATAGTTGAGGCACAGTTGATCTATACGCTGAATCCAAAGCCGCTCGATTCCACGCGGGGAAGCCGTGAAGAGTGGTTTGCGACTCCGGCAACAATCCGCAAGGGACGGGTTGAGGCAGCAATGCCACCGGGCGCGACCCACGCGGTCTTCAGCGTAGTCGATGCCAATGGGTATCTGCTTCATTCAGAAAAGATGCCGGCCGTCTGTGATGTCGGTCATCAAACCCATGACTCTACGATCCTGAAACACGGGTACGCCTACAAACCCGGGCTGTTTGCCCTGATCAAACTGGGTGAAAGGGCTAAGCAGTCGGGCAAGAAGGCCAGGCAAGATACAGCGGCTTTGAGTGCCGCAATCGCTTCGGCAAAGACGGCCTATGCAGCAGACGACCTATCGGACGAGGGGCACTGCGATGCCCTCCGTGCACTACGGGCAGCCATTCGTAATCAAAAGGGCGTAACGGAAGCTGATAACTATTTCGTGAACAGGTTTCCGACGGAGCCGCTGTTCTGACCTTACACATCCACATTTTCGTGACATGCTCGCGCCATGGGCGATTGAAGATTGAAAGTTGAATAGTGAAAATTGGGGACAATTGAATCGGGTCTCTGTATAGAATGACGACTAACAAGTAATAAGCAGAAGACTGGTGAGCTCGCCAGGAACTAAATTGATGAACCCGTATAGGGGCTGGTTATCATTCCGAGTGGAGTCGAGGAATCTCTGCCCGGTCATGGGGAGGAGATCCTTCGGCAAGCTCAGGATGACAGCGCGATATTGAAGGCCATTTTGTCTAGTATAGGACACCAACGCGAACAGAAGGACAACATGAACGCATCTCGAAAACACATCACACTGATTCTAACCCTATTCCTGGCATGCTCAGCCTTCACGCTCCACGCCGCCCCGCCGGAAACGGTGGTGCCGCAGGCAAGGCTCACGCCGGAGTGGCGGGCGGAACGGCATGCCGAGAAGGTAGCGCAGGCAAAGACCGGAAAAGCGAAGCTGGTCATGATCGGCGACTCGATTACCCACAACTGGGAGAAGCAGAAGAATTACGCCGAGATATTCGCGCCATACAACACCTTGAATCTTGGTTTCGGTGGAGACCGTACACAACATGTGCTATGGCGACTCCAGAATGGGGAAATCGACGGCATCGCACCCAAGTTGGTCACGATGATGATCGGGACCAACAACATCAAGAGAGACGAGCCCACTGACATTGCGCTGGGGATCAAAGCCATCATCGCCGAACTGCGTCAGCGTCTGCCGGCATCGAAGATCGTTGTCTTTCCCATCTTCCCCCGCAACCATACGAGAACAGAGGGTGATTTCGAGGCCGTCAAGGAGGTCAACAAGCTTCTACCCGCTCTTGCCGACGGCAAGCAGGTCTTTCATGTCGATATCGGCCAAAACTTCATGGATGACAGGGGGCAGCCCACCCCGGAACTGTACGGCCGCGATCTCCTGCACCTGAGCAATGATGGATACGCTGTCTGGCTCAAGGCACTGCAGCCGATCCTAGGTGAGGCGGGATTGAAAGCCAAGGACGACAAACCCGAAGCTCGGGCTGTGAAGAAGAAATCCGAGGATCCTTTTCGGGACCCTTTTGCGAATCCTGCAGATGATCCCGCGCTTCCTCGGGTATTGATCATCGGAGATTCAATCTCGATCGGTTACACCGCAGCCGTCAGGAATCTCCTTTCTGGAAAAGCGAATGTCCACCGCGTAAAGGGCAACTGCCGCTATTCCGCCTTTGGAGTTCAGCATATCGACGAGTGGCTCGGAAAAGGCGACTGGGATCTGATCCACTTTAACTTCGGACTCTGGGACTGGTACGGCTGGTCACAAGACCCGAAAGCAACCCCGGAATCGTACAAAGCAAACCTCGACCAGATCGTCACCAAGCTCAAAGCCACCAGGGCCAAGTTGATTTTCGCCCTCACCACGCCTCCCTGCATTGGGCCTGATAGGAAAATGAAGATCATCATTACGGAGGAACGCGCCAAGGAGTTCAATGACGCGGCTCTCACCGTCATGAAGCAGCACGCTGTGGAAATCAATGACCTCTACGCCCCCATTGCGGGAAGACGGTCCCAGTATCAGCTGGGGACCAACAACGTTCATTACACCGACGAAGGCAAATCGCTCCAGGCAAAACAAGTGGCGAAAGTGATTGAAGCAGGTCTGAAGACCGGACCATTGGCTGCAGGAGTCGATCCCACGGTAGGCCGGGAACGTTTCCCGGCCATGCAAACGACAGGAGAGGACGGGAAACGTTCCCGTCCTACGGAGAGGGATAAGATTCAGGAACACTCCATCATCCGCCTTTGGCCCATTGAGCAGGTCGGCGGCGAACAGAACCGCTTGAAAGATGTCTATCGTGATCGCCGCGGCAGAAAGCAATTATGCGGTGTGTTGGATCCGCACATGACGGTCCATCCGGCAAAGAGCGATAAGCCGACGCCAGCCATCGTCTATTGCCCGGGCGGTGCCTACAGGATTCTGGCCATCCCGACAGCTGAAACAATCAAGCAGTGGCATGAGCTGGGCATCACGGTTTTTGTGCTCAAGTACACCATTCCCAACAACCTGGATGCGGCCTTCAGAGATATCCAGCGTGCCATACGTCTGGTGCGGCATGAGGCTGAGAGGTGGAATGTTGATCCAAACAACATCGGTGTGTTCGGCAATTCTG
This sequence comes from Verrucomicrobiota bacterium, assembly GCA_018645275.1. Classification (GTDB taxonomy): domain Bacteria; phylum Verrucomicrobiota; class Kiritimatiellia; order UBA8416; family UBA8416; genus JABGOW01. The sequence goes on along the minus strand of JABGOW010000068.1, from coordinate 8,101 downwards.
CGGGTGGCCATCTCTCGGCACGCCTGACCCAGAACTACAGCGAGAAGAGTTATGAACCCATCGACGATGCGGATAAAGAGAGCTGCGAACCCAATTTTGCTATCCTGCAATGCGCGGCCTACTTCCAGGGTCGAAAAATGGACAAAGATTTCGATGCAGAACGCTTTCACATGAAGAACAAGGTAGCCCCGACCTTCCTGACTTATGCAAAGGACGACAAATTCTGCAAAGGCGGCATTGAGTATGAAAAGAGGCTCAGAGAGGCTGGCGGCACCATTCAGCTCAAACTTTTCGATAAAGGCGGCCACGGCATGGGAGGCTGTGACTGGTTCCCGGTCGCGGCGGAATGGATACGGGGACAGTTGGGAACCACGATTGAGTAGCTCGGAATTGGCCAAGGAATGGACGGGAGACGCTCCCGTCCTACGGGAGATGAGATGCATTACGTAGGCCGGGAACATAATCCCGGCCAGCAGTCGACGAGAAGAGGACAGAAATCCCGACATACGTCGGAACCGTTCTACGGAAGAAAGGAATAGACAATGAATAAAGTACTACTAATCACCGCAGCCATGATTGCGGCCACAACTGCACTCGGCGCACGCAACGTAGCAACCACTGTGTGGTTCAAGCAACCGGCACAGACGTTCCATGAGTCGCTGCCACTTGGTAACGGCCGGATCGGCGCCTCGGTGTTCGGTGGCGTGGATGAGGAGCGGATGGTGCTCAATGAGAGCTCCGTCTGGTCAGGGTCTCGGGTCGACAATGACATCCCCGGTGGCTACGAGCATCTTCCCGAGATACGCAAGCTACTGGCCGAGGAGCGCTATCGCGAGGCGGGCCAACTCACCAAGAAGCATTTCTCTTCCAGAGAGAAGCCCGTGATGGGACGAGGGATCGGAACCTTTGGCCGCTACCAGAACCTGGGTAACCTGCACCTGGCATTTTCGGACGGCAAGGGCGATGTGAAGAATTACCGACGCGAGCTGGACCTAGAGACAGGCCTGGCAACGGTTACCTACAAACGGGGCAAGACCAGCTTCAGCCGTGAATATTTCGTGTCCGCACCGGACGAGGTGTTTGTTTCCCGGCTGAGCGGCCCCGTTTCGTTCACCGTTGCCATGGACCGCCCTGAACGGTTTGAGACCACGGCAGTTGGTGACCGCGAATTGCTCATGACTGGCACGCTCAACGACGGCAAGGACGGCGACGGCCTGAGCTATGCCGCCCGTCTCCGCGTGGTGGGTGGTTCGGTAAAGGCTGAGGGCAACACGCTGGTGGTCAATGCGAAGGACGAAGTACTGCTGCTCTTTGCCGCAGCAACCGACTACCGCGGCATGGCGGGTCGTCAGTTGACCGATCCGGTGGCGGCAACTGCGGACGATCTCGATAAGGTTGCGAAGAAGAGCTACGCGAAGCTGCGTGCGGTGCAGAAAGCGGATCATGAGAAGTGGTTTAACCGCATCACGCTAAGCTTGCCGGAGACAAATAATAGCAAGCTGCCGACGGATCAGCGTCTGGCCGGTTATCGGGCCGGCAATGCCGACCCTTCGCTGGCGGCACTGTTTGCGAATTTCGGACGCTATCTCCTGATCGGATCATCCCGTCCGGGCGGCCTTCCGGCTAACCTCCAAGGCATCTGGGCCGATGAGCTCCACACGATGTGGAACGGCGATTGGCATTTTAACATCAACGTGCAGATGAACTACTGGCCGGCACTGGTCTGCAACATGGTTGAACTGCATGAGCCGATGATCTCCCTGATCGAATCGTTGGTGGAGCCAGGGCAGAAGACGGCCAAAGCCTATTACGATGCACCCGGCTGGATTGCCCACCGCGCAACCAATCCGTGGAGCTACACCTCGCCCGGCATGATGGACCTGGGTAGTGCGGCTTGGCTTTGCGAGCACCTCTGGGAGCAATACGCGTTCTCGCTGGATAAGCAGTTCCTGCGCAGGGCCTACCCAACCATGAAGGGCAGTGCACTATTCTTCCTCGATCAACTGTGGGAAGGACCGGACAATAACTGGCTGGTCACCGGGCCGTCCAAATCATCCGAAACCGCGGGGAAAGCACCGAATGGAGACCGTAGTTCGCCGTGTTACGCGCCGACGATGGATATGCAGGCGCTGCGCCAGCTCTTTGCCAACACCTTGAGAATGGCGGAAATCCTCGGGGTCGATAAAGCGTTGAAGGAAGAACTGAAGGCCAAACGAGCACGCCTTGCCCCGAACCAGATCGGACCTGACGGTAGAATCCAGGAGTGGATTAAGCCGTATGAGGATACCGAAACGACGCACCGTCATCTTTCCCCGCTCTATGGTCTCTATCCCTATTACGAGATCACGCCCGAGACTACGCCGGAACTGGCGGAAGCTTCGCGCAAGTTTCTCGATAAGCGAGGCGTCGGCCAGAGCACGGGCTGGGCGAATGCGTGGAAGATCAACCTGTGGGCCCGTCTTGGAGATGGGCAGAAATCCTGGGACTTCGTCCACCAGATGCTGCTCGATAACTGTTACGACAACATGTTTAGCCAGTTCCGCCCGCCAGCGAGTCCAAAGAGTAGAAGAATCTTCATGATCGATGCCAACTTCGGACTGACCTCCGGCGTAGCCGAGATGCTGATGCAGAGCCATGAGAGAATTGAAAATGGAAGAGTGAAGAGTGAATATTGCCATGCTAGCTCCGACACGGACCCACAATTTTCAACCTTCAATTTTCAATCTTCAATTCCCCTAATTCGGATCCTGCCGGCCTTGCCGAAGCAGTGGCCGGCCGGTAAAGTAACCGGACTGCTGGCGCGTGGGGGTTTTGAGGTCGATATTCAGTGGAAAGATGGCAAGCTGGTTGAGTGCGTGATCCGCTCACCGCTTGGTGGATCCTGCACGGTACGCTATGCTAATCGGACAGAGGAGCTCAAGTTGAAGAAGGGCGAGAGCCGGAAGGTGTTTGCCTCAGTTTCGTAGACACGAGAAGTAGGTCGGGCATCCTGCCCGACCGGGACGGACAGGATGTCCGTCCTACTTGGTGACCGAGCCGCTCAGGAAAGAAGGATACATGAGAAATGGACGAAGATTGATTGCAACCAGCCTGGCGGCTATTGCCGCCATCATGCTTGCCGCCACTGCTGCGAACGCAGAACCAGCTTCCGCCTGCGCACCCGGGTTCGGCGGCCACAACTACCGCCTGCCAGCCTTCAAACAAGGCACTCGCCTACTCTTCCAGGGCGACTCGATCACCGACATGAACTGGGGACGCAGAGAGAGCGACCGCAATCACTACCTGGGCCACAGCTATGTCTTTCTGCTCGCGGCCCGGCTCGGGGTCGAGATGCCGGAAGCGCAGCTTGATTTCTACAATCGCGGCAACAGCGGCAACAAGGTGTCGGATCTGCGTAAGCGCTGGCAGAAAGACGCGATTGATATGAAGCCTGACATCCTGACGATTCTTGTCGGCACCAACGACGCAGGGATGGGTTTCAGGCATCCGGATCGCGCAGTGACGCCGGAGGCGTTTGAAACCGACTACCGAGCCATTCTCGACGCCAGCCGCAAGGCAAATCCTGAACTGCGCCTCGTGCTCATGGATCCGTTTCTTCTACCATCGGGGCCATTAAAGAACCCAGATGCATACAGGCAGCGCCACGGGCTCACGGACAAGTTCCGCGAGATCGTCGCCAAGCTGGCGCGTGAGTATAACGCCGTCCACATCAAGACGCAGGACATCTTCGATGCCGCCGCCGCAGAGGTGTCGCCCGAGCACTGGATGTGGGACGGCATTCACCCGCTGCCGCAGGGACACGAGTTGATCGCTCGCCATTGGCTGCAGCAAGTCAGCTTGCGTTGGCCGCAGGCGACAGCAAAATAGCAGGAGGATGCACCACATGCTGATTATGAAGGGCGTGTTGCTTGAATCGAACATGAGCCTTCGAGGAGATGCTTCGGCAAGCTCAGCATGACAGTTTCCCAAGGAACGTGACTACTTTGAATCTGTCATTCCGAGCTTGCCGAGGAATCTTGGCTTGGGCAACACGCCGTGGATAGTCAATTTAGCGACAGGTACATCATGAAACAACTCGATATTCTAAAAGCAATATGTATTGGGACAGCAATCATCACGCTGACCAATAGTGTTAGCGCCGCGACAAACACATCTACGGATAGGCCCAACCCGCCACGCTTGCCCGCCGAGGCGGGGCGGGTAAACATTATTTACATCCTGCTGGATGAGTGGGGATATTTTGAATGGTCTAAGATGGGGCATCCTATCTTGGAGACGCCCAATATCGATCAACTAGCCTCCGAAGGAATGCGCTTCACTCAGTTTCTGGCAGGTGCCAATGTCTGTGCTCCCACGCGAAGCACACTTATGACCGGCCAGCATACCGGGCATACCACCGTCCGGGGCCCTGGCTGTCTGCGCGCAGATGATGTGACCATAGCCAACAATCTCAAAGACGCCGGCTACGCAACCGGTGGCTTCGGCAAGTGGGGGCTGGGTGAGCCCGGCACGACAGGGGTACCGGAGAAGCATGGCTTTGATACATTCTTCGGCTACTACAATCAGAAACATGCCCACACCTATTATCCAAACTACCTTATCCGCAACAGCAAGAAGGTGCCGCTGGAGGGAAACACCGGCAACCTTCTCACCGGAGAAATAAATTCGCATGATCTGATCTATGCCGACAGTCTCAGGTTCATCCGCGAGAACGAAGATCGGCCCTTCTTTGCCTATCTCCCCTGGACGCCTCCCCATGGTCACTGGGGAATGCCTCTGGATGATCCTGCATGGCAGAAGTACAAGGACAAGCAATGGGATTCCAGCAACCAGAAAGGGAAACAGGACGCGCAGATGTACGCCGCCATGGTGGAGATGGTCGATCGCCAGATCGGCGACATCATGGCTCTGCTGAAGGAACTAGAAATTGATCATAATACGATCATTTTTCTGTCCGGCGATAACGGTGGGCGGCCCTATTTCGCAAACGAAAAGCATCCGCATGGGTTCCTTGCACCCAACCTGAATCCCAAAACCGGCGAGAGATTCCGGGGCGGCAAAGGCAATTTCTATGAGGGCGGTGTCAGGGTTCCCTTCATCGTTCGCTGGCCAGGCAGAATAGAGGCCGGTTCGGTTTCCGACTACCTGGGCTACTTCCCAGATATTATGCCTACAATCGCAGAAATCGCGGGTGCGATACCACGCAAGGACAGCGACGGTATATCCATCGTGCCGACCTTGCTCGGCGCAGAGAAAGCCGGGCGAGAACAGGAACAGCACAAATATCTCTATTGGGAAAACAAGAATAGCATTGCCCTGCGCATGAAAAACTGGAAAACAATCAGTCCCGAAAAGGGCGCACCCTTTGAGCTCTATGATTTGAGCAGGGATATCGAAGAACTCAACGACGTAGCAGCCCAACACCCTGAAATCATTGAGAAAATGAAAAGATATGCAAAGGAGGCTCACACCCCCGTTCTATTGGGCAAGGTTCTCGATGCATCACTAGGATTCAAAGGACACAATAGGAACTAAAAAGGAGAAGAGAACAATGAGATTCAAGAAAACAATATTGGCGGGACTGTTGTCATGCATGTTGATTCCTGCTGCCTTTGCCGGGGATCAACCCAAAACGGTAATCCCTGCGAAATCAGGTTTGAAGAAGTTCTCAAAGCTACACGAAGAGAAGCTTGCGGAGGCAGAAGCCGGTCAGGTCGACTGGGTGATGATTGGTGACTCGATCACTCACGCCTGGGGCAGAGACTATAAAGGGACGTTCGCGGGTAGTAATCTGCTGAACCTTGGCTTTCCCGGAGATGGTACCGAGCATGTTCTGTGGCGCATTCAGCATGGCGCACTTGACGGGATCTCGCCCAAGTTGGTGACGCTCTTGATCGGCACCAATAATTTAAGACCCGCTAAAGGATTGCACACTCCAGACAAACCAGAGGATGTGTTTGCTGGCATCCAGGCCATCGTGGCCGAAGTGCGCACGCGCCTGCCGGAGTCGAAACTGATGGTTTTCTCTGTCTTCCCCCGCTGTCCGCAGCCAGCCAATGACAGGGTAGTAGCGCTCAATGCGATGTTACCGCAACTGACCGACCACGAGCATGTCTTTCATGTGGATCTTAATGCAGCGCTTCTCGATGATCAGGGCCGGCAGAATGAAGCGTATTATAGCAAAGACGGGGTGCACCTAATCGCTGCCGGATATGCAGCCTGGGCCAAAGCACTGCAACCGTTGTTGGAGAAAGAGGGTCTGAAGATTGACCCGACTGTTCCAGCGACCCGGGTGAAAAGAAAAGGCGGAGATGCCACGGAATCGCAGTGGCATGGGTATACACGCCAGAATTTCACGTTTAAGGGACACCGCTGCTTCATCACGCAGCCGAATAAAGCGCTACCCTCGAAGCCATGGGTATGGCGTGCAAAGTTTCCCGGATATCACGATGAAGTCGACAAGATCCTCGTTGGACAGGGCTTCCATGTTGCCCATATCAACTGCGGCGCGATGCTCGGCAGCCCGAAAGCGCGCGATCTCTGGGATGCGTTCTACACCTACGTCACCGAAACGGCAGGACTGAGCAAGACCGTGGCGCTGGAGGCGGTGAGCCGGGGCGGGCTGTATGCCTATGGCTGGGCCGCACGCAACCCGGAGAAAGTCACGTGCATATACGGAGACACTCCGGTGCTGGATTTCAAAAGCTGGCCGGGCGGCAAAGGCAAGGGAATCGGCAGCGATGGAGAATGGAAGAATCTTCAGAAGCAATACGGTTTCAGCGAAGAGCAGGCCATGGAATCGAAAGATATCCCGTTAAACAAGCTGGAGCCGCTCGCCAAAGCCGGGATCCCAATCCTGCACGTGATAAGCCTCGTCGATAGGGTTGTGCCTGCTGAAGAGAACTCGCTGATCCTTGAAAAGAGATACCGCGCATTGGGTGGGTCGGTCACCATCCTACCCAACCAGAAGGGCAAATACTCATGCAACGGCCATCACTTTCCTCTCGATGATCCACAGCGTTGCGCGAAGTTTATTCGGGACAACACTCCCCTACCCCGGCTGGCCGGAAGTAGGCCCAACCCTTCGACTTCGCTCAGGGCTCGGAGGCCGAACATCATTCTGGTCATGACCGACGATCAGGGCATGGGCGACCTCTCCTGCATGGGCAACCCGATCGTGAAGACGCCGCATCTGGACAAGTTCCACGAACTGTCGACGCGGTTCCGTGAATTCCATGTAAGTCCGGCCTGCGCCCCGACGCGTTCCGCGATATTCAGCGGACGTCACGAGTTCCGCAATGGAGTCACACATACAATCCATGAACGGGATCGCATGGCGCTCTCGACTACCACGTTCCCGAAACTCCTGGCCCGGAACGGCTACGAAACCGGAATCTTCGGCAAATGGCATTTGGGTGATGAGGATGAATATCAGCCGTACAACCGCGGCTTCACCGAGGTCTTCATTCATGGTGCGGGTGGTATCGGGCAGAGTTACAAAGGCAGCTGCGGTGATTTCCCGCCGAACCGGACAATGCCCGGGAAATACTTCGACAATGTCCTGCTGCACAATGACACGATTGTTCAGACTAAGGGATTCTGTACGGATGTATTCTTCCAGGCGGCATTGGGCTGGATCAAGAAGCAGCATGAGGCCGAAAAGCCCTTCTTTGCGTACATCTCGCCAAATGCTCCCCACGGACCGATGATTGCGCCGGACAAGTACAAGAAGCGCTGGCTGGATGCAGGCTGGGACCAGAACACCGCTGGACGCTACGGGATGATCGAGAACATTGACGACAATTTCGGGCTGCTGATGCAGAAGCTCGATGAGTGGGACGCCTGGGACAACACGCTCGTGATCTTCATGACCGACAACGGTCAGGCGGGACGTGGCGGCAAGAAGAATGGCAAGCCACAGAAGATGTTCATGGCGGGATTCAAGTCGGGGAAGTGTTCCGCCTATGAGGGCGGAAGCCACGTTCCGGCATTCTGGCGCTGGAAAGGCGTGCTGGGCGAAGGGGTGGATATCAACGCACTGTGCGCACACATCGACTTCTACAAGACGTTCTGCGAGCTTGCAGGCGTGGAGATTCCGAAT
>JABGOW010000453.1 GCA_018645275.1 Verrucomicrobiota bacterium | reverse complement strand
GCTCACGGCGGGGCATGGCACAAGGATGCAAGACGGACAACAGGGCAAATTGACCGCGCCATTGTCCATTCCCATCAACAGGAAAGGCAAGTAATGAACACGAGAAGAGCAATCTCAGCCGTCTTGGCAGGCATGTTCCTGTTCAGCGGCAACCTGACAGCGCAAACCGGCGCCCCCCGCCCGGAGAAACCGAATGTACTGCTACTCCTGACCGACGACCTCGGTTGGCAGGATGTGGTGTGCTATGACATTGACGAGCCGACACCTTATGAAACCCCGAACATCGATGCGTTGGCCAAAGAGGGCGTGATGTTCTGGCAGGGCTATTCGCCGTCACCGGTCTGCATGCCGTCTCGCAGTGCGATCCTTAGCGGCATCCACCCGGCGCGCGCACAGCTCATCGGTGTGGGAGGCGGCATGCCTCCCGTCCCACATCATTTCCGCGGCTGGGCTTACATGTCTCCCTGGTCCAAGCAGGGCGGCGCCACGACCAAACGAACCATTGCCACCGTCCTCCGCAACAACGGCTACTTCACCGGTCATGCCGGCAAGTGGCACATGGGGGTCCATAACGCGCAGACGACAGACGCCCAGGGATTTGACTATGCCCGGTCCCGTCGTGGAGCGACTCACACGACGCCTGATCGCAGCAAGATCTTCGCCAGCCGCGATCCGGGCGCGACGTACAAGCTGGATGCGAACGGCTATCCTCAGCACGACAACCTCGACGATGCGCTGAAATTCCTGGACCTGGCGCAGGGCAAAGATCAGCCCTTCTTCCTCTACTGGTGCACCTGGCTGGTCCACGGGCCGATACACACCCGTAGCCGCGCACTGCTTGAGAAGTATTGCGACAAGATGGGCGTGCCTTTCCCGGACGATCCCGGGCCCATTCAGACGATGGATGAGGATGGGCAGAAGAACCCCTATTACGGTGCGATGGTGGAGATGCTCGATTACTACACCGGGCAGCTCATGAAGCATCTTAAGGAGACGGATGACCCGCGCTGGCCGGGCCACAAACTGATTGAAAACACCTACATCATCTTCACCTCCGACAACGGCGGCATGGTGGGGGACCCCAAGGAGAAGTACACGGACAACCGTCCTCTCCAGAAAGGTAAGATCTCGGCCATGGAGGGCGGCACGCGCGTGCCGCTGATCATCGTCGGTCCGGGCATCCCCAAGGGTGTCCAGACAGACGTCGTGGCAAACGGGCTCGACTTCTACCCCACGATCTTGAGCTGGACCAAAACGCCAGTGCCGGAGAACAAGACGCTGGACGGATGCGATCTCAGTGCGCTACTGGCAAAGGGCCCGACGGATCCAAGCCTCGTCAGGGAATCAGACGGCAGCGTTCGAGATACGATGATCTGGCACTTCCCGCAGAGCTGTGCCCAGGAAAGCACAATCCGCATCGGCGACTACAAGCTCGTGCACAACTACTTCGACAAGCCCGAATGGGAGCTGTTCCGGCTATATGACTCTGAAGGCGGACCACAGAAACGGGTGGACTGGGAGGAAGCGAAGAATCTTGCCGCCGCCATGCCGGAGAAGACAACAGCGATGGCCAAGCGCCTGGAAGAGATCCTGACAGAGATGAAGGCGGGCTTTCCCACCCTCAATCCGCAGTGCCCACGCAATCTCGGTGAGAAGCTGTGGGTGCCGACTGTGCTTTCGCATGAGCAGAACAGCAGCACGATCACGGTGAGTTATCAGGAGAACGGCGCGAAAGTCGTTCGGGCCGACCTGATCTACAAGCTGAGCGGCCCGGGAGGCTGGCTACGCAATCCGGCCACCCTCGCCTCGGGAAACACGGTGACAGCCGACCTGCCAGCAGACACCACGCACTACTACATCAACCTGATCGATGAGAACAACTACCTGGTGTCCTACCCACAAATCGTCGGCCCGGAGACCCCGTCTCCGAACTCTGAGCTGATTATGGAGAAGGCAGTGAGGAGAAGGGATTGAACATTATGAATCCAAGAGACAATTTGGTTTCCCTCTATCGCCGCGACGGC
>JABGOW010000138.1 GCA_018645275.1 Verrucomicrobiota bacterium | reverse complement strand
GTCTTGACCAACTGGCAGAGAGACTGCAAGGCCCCCTTCCTCACTGACGGCGAAGCAACTGACTCCGCAAGCATCTCGTTGATCTTCCCCATCGGGTATCCAGTGTCGCATTCTGTATTGCATACATACCATTTGACGAGTGGCGAGACATTAGCCAAGCGCGCCCACAAGAACTGCCAAAGCAACAAATCGCTGAAGCCACGTCTCGTGCCTACCTCCAACAACGGCGTTGTGGATATCGCGGTTGAGTTCTCAATCAGTCCTGCCTCGCGGAACCACGTCACGGCTGCTGGTATCATCCGGTTCCCCAGGCGACATGTCTGGCGGAAATCTGCACCCTCGCTCGCGAGGACTTCAATCCATTCCGGCCTCAGCCCAAATGCTATGTACTTGTTGATTCCCTTGATATTCATCGTGGTTGCTCCCGCGTATCGTTTTGAGTAGTATCGCCAACAGCCTTCATTGGGTCCGTAGCACCTCATGCAATGGACGCATAGTTCTTCGTCAATAGAGAGTTCTGCCTTGCCGTCACGAGCGGCCTTCCTAAACCGTAATGCCCCTGTCGGGCATTCCGCCTCGCAACTACCGCACCCCACGCACGCAATAGCTTTGTGGACTGCGTATCGAAGCCACTTGGAAACGGACCTATCGGCTTTCCCATCCGTCCAGACACATTCGAGAAAGCCCCTCTGTCCGTCCTGGCGCAGAGTCAACTCCGCACCCTCAATTCTCCCAATGGCCTTCAGCCATTCCCTCAATGCCGGCTCTGCTTCAGCAGGAAAATCACAAATCACTTGGTCACGTTTACGTTCGATGCCAGGTTCTGCAATGACTTCGCTCAGAGAAATCCCACTCTTTCGCGCGTACCATCCGCCTCCGTAAACGAACGCATCCTCGTCTTCCTCCGAAGAGAACTCGCGATCAATTGTGTCGCGTACCGCGTCGGAGAACGGCTTGACCGCATCATGGTAGTTTATCCGTATGAGATCATTCTGACGCTCGCTTGACATGGGGCACATCAAGCATCCCACACGAGCCAGCCCCTTGCGGTATGCCGTATTTACAATCAGACGATGCTCGAAGATGTAGAGCCACAGTTCATGCGCGGACCACGCCAAAATCGGCATGGCGTTCACCTGCGACTGGCTTTTCAGACCAACGCCTATGTCGTCGTAACCTGAACGCTGCTGGCTCTCCTCGCCACGCACACCGACGAATGCCAGAGTCCTGATTGGTTTCTTTCCGGCTCTTTCTTTGAGTGCCAGAATCGCCGGTGCACTCTTGTGCACGGAACAGCACCAACGCAATGCTTGCGACGGGGGGCCGAAGAGCCGCCAGTTCTCCAACGCAGTGGAGTTGGCAGAGGCCTTTATGAAAGTACGGTCTTCGTAGCGGCCCTGGACCTCATTCCAAACGTCGTACGTGTCAGGCAGTTCCATACCCGTGTCGCTGAAAACGACAGGCACGTCCAAGGGAAGAACCCTGTGGCAGAGGTCCAGCAGAACGACCGAGTCCTTGCCGCCGCTGAAACCGATATAGACCGCGACGTTTTTTCCCGCGTGGGCATCGTACATCTCCTTGATTCGCTTGAGCGTGTCTGCCACCAGCGCCGCCATGATGCCACGGTTATTCAGCACGATCGCAGCGACATCAACGGGAACCACTTTGAGCTTTTCCTGTGTCTTCGCCCGCTCTTGCGGACCGTCGCCCTCCGCCAACGCACCCTTCCATTCAGTCTCCGGCGGCTCGCCGTAGCGCGCCTTGGCGAGCTTCGCGATTTCTTCTCCGCGATACAGATACACATTTCGCTTCGCCCAGAGGAGCGGAAGCTGCTCCGCCGGATCAAACGCTAGCCGCGCCTCCAACCCCCTGACTGTCAGTTCCTCCGCGAATACCGGGCGGATTTCGCTCGCAACGAACTTCCCTGTCTGCGCCGTCAGGCGGTATCCTCTCGTACGCTTGTCCCATTCGTAGCTAGAGGGTATCCACAAAGGGCCGGTCCTGCGGGAAAAAGGCCGTTGTCTCTC
>JABGOW010000141.1 GCA_018645275.1 Verrucomicrobiota bacterium | reverse complement strand
AAAAAGAGCGCGACGCCGCTCATCCCCGTCCACGGGCAGCCACGCCGCATGGGAAAGACAAGACAGACGCCGCGCCCACAGGGGGCGCGGTTTCGTCAGTGTCGATTCCCATTGTTCAAGTGGCTGCTTTGGACTGGGCGACTACTGCAAAATCGCAGAAATCAGTTTATTAGTAGCTCTACTCTATTCCTCAAGCTCCTCGTTAGGCGGGTACGTCAATAATGTTGACCCACCGATTCGATAGTATGGAGGAGCCCCATCTTAGGCAAGACCATAGATACGGCCACATGGCCAAAAGAAAGGACCAAGCAATGGCAGATAACGAAATCCTGAATGTTCTCAGCAGGTCCGGCGTACTGCTGAACGTGTCGATCCGCTTCTGGCGCGCCAGCAAGAAGCTGAAGGCCGAAGACCTGGGGCTGGATCCGGATACGGTGACCAACCACCTCATCTCGCTGGGCCACAAGAAATTGGTGCCCCCGGATGCCCTCAAGACCTTCGCGCTTATCGAATCGCGGGCTCACGCGCTGGTCGACAGCGCAACCTTCCCGTTCCTGGGAGGCATCGCCCGATTTCTTCCGAATGCCAAGCTCGGTGCCGTTACGGCCCGGCTAGATGGTCTGGAGCAGGAATTCAGCTTCGAACTGGCCCGGTTCAAGGCGCAGTACGCGTCTTTGCGCGTCGACGCAGCGCGTGCCTGGTGGGAGGCTGCTCGCCGGTTAGTGAATGACCCAGATCGCCTGGTAGCCACGATCGAGGCCAGCATGCCTCAGGCCGATGGTCTGGATCGCTATTTCTCGTTCCAGACGCATCTGTTCCAGGTGGCGGTGCCGGAGGGGACGTCGCAGATGGAGCTGATCGCTGCAGCGGACCAGCGTGCTGTCGCGGATGCCCGCAATCGTGCGGCCCAGGAGGCGGCGACGAAGATCCGGCATGGCGCTGAGCAGTTCGTAGCGGATTCAGTGGCGACGTTGCGCCAGGAAACGGCCCAGCTCTGCGATGAGATGCTGCAGAGTATGTCCAGTGGCAAGACTAAGGGCGTACACCAGAAAACGTTGGGGCGCCTGATTCGTTTCATAGATGAGTTCAAGCATCTCAATTTCGCGGGTGACCGTGAGATGGAAGAGCATCTTGAACGGGTGCGGGGGGAGTATCTTTCGCGCACGGCTGAGGAGTATCGCGACAGCACCGCGGCCCAAGCACGGTTACGTGCCGGTATCGGGAAGCTTCGCGACACGGCCCGTGAACTCGCTCAGCAGGATGCCGGTGAACTTGTGGCAGCCTTCGGGCAGCTTGGGCGTCGTCGGTTCAATCTGGCGGCATGATCTGAGTCTGTGCCCGCCAACGCCCCGGCCCCGTGTCGTGCTAAGGGATTCATCCCCGACGCCGGCACGGGGCCACCTGCCGCCTTAGTGCCCCTGCATCTCTTTCCGGTCCGTGTGTACCCGAAAGCGGTACATAGGGACCCGTTCCCGGTGTATTCGTCCGGATATTGGTCCTGAAACTCCCAGAGCACACCTGTTCCCGAGCCCTTCCGTCCACGGAACCCCGGCTCATTCCCCGCCCTGTCTGCGTCGTGCCGTCCCAGGTGGACCGCGGCGCGGGCAGGGCTTTCTCTTTCAATAACTTCACGTAACGCAATTGAAACACAGGAGGTATGCCAATGAGTCACTTCACCACGATTCAGACCCAGATCCACGATGTGTCGGCCCTGCGAGCTGCATGCGAGGAACTTGGCGTCCGAGTGCTGACCAACACACAAGCCAGAGGATACGGATCCAACAAGCTCAAGGGGGATCTGGTGATCCGCCTGAACGGGCCCTACGACATCGCCGTCAACCAGCAGCCTGACGGTGCCTTCGGCCTGACCACCGACTGGTGGGGCCAGCACGTCGAGAAGGAAGTCGGCGCAAATTACGGCAAGCTGCTGCAACGCTACGGGGTTTGCAAGGCCGCGGCAGAAGCACGGCGCAAGGGATACACAACCAGGCGGCAATCGCTCAAGGACGGCAGCATCAAACTCACGATC
>JABGOW010000581.1 GCA_018645275.1 Verrucomicrobiota bacterium | reverse complement strand
CGCCGCTATCGTCAACCAAATGTCTAGCCTCTAATTTGACTTCGTAGAGCTTCTCGACAACTTGTGACCCCGGCCACCCAGAACCCACAACAGTCACGCCGCCTCCTTTTCCCGCTCCAATATGGAGTGCTCAGACGGAGTCGGAGCTTTGGATTAGCGCGGAGCGCGCAGCATACTTGAATATCAGCCACTAAGCTTAACGCTTACGGGAAAAGGAGGGTGATATGGGCCGTCTGTTTGGCTATTAAGCTCTTTCACCCACCGGGTAAACCGGCGGGGGTCATCATTGGGCCGTCTGTTATCAGCGTCATAATCGCAATCAAGATTGTCCGATCTTACGCATATTCACACGGTATGCAGATGCATACCCCCAGACCAGCCCTGCAACCAGCCCTACCCCATGGGCACCATTGGCGATCGGCCCCATGGCTCCAAAGAGACAGAGAAAGAACCAAGCCGTCATGAAGATGACCGTCTGGCTATGCACAAACAGCCCTGACGTCACATCGAATCGACCACGCATCCAGCAGTACCCCAAGAGGCCATAGACGACACCTGACATACCGCCGAATGCAGGCCCCGCAAACTGAAACTGCCCCAGGTTCGACAAGATCGCGAGCACAAGCACTTTAGTAATAATCCCCCGCTTGCCTTGACTGCGCTCGAGCATCGCCCCCAGATCCTTCAACCACAGCATATTGAACAGAATATGCAGGATGCCGAACTGCGCCAACAACGTGGCGTGAATAAAGATGGGCGTGACCAATCGCCAGACTTGCCCCTGACGAAGCTCGGGGAGTTGAGGATCGAAATGGTAGGCGCCCTCCACCGTCTCATACGCGGTAATCGAGAGCCACTGTGTCAGTTCCGATCCCGAGCCCAGACCACCCATGAGCGTGACCGCTACGCTGATGGCGATCAGGACAACCGTCACGGGCGCCATGCGAACCAGCGAGTGCTTCATCATCCGGTCGCGGTCGAACACCTTCTTCTGAAAGGCCGACGCGCTCTTCTTCTCTTTGCGATGAAGCTCCTCAGCAACCTTCTCGGCGGCCGCATAGCGCGGGGCTCCCGGATCCTTCAGGTACACCTCGAATTCACGCGTGGCCGCTTCGAGCTGCTCCTCGTTATGGACCCAGACATCCCAGCCAGAACCTTCATCACCCTCAATCTCGTTGCCAACCCCCTGCGCATAGAGATAGTCCGAAAACAGTGTCGCCGCATGAGTCTCGTCGATATGGCCAATCTTGCGCATTGTATTCCTAATCCATTCTCAGTTGTGCCCATCACATGGGCTGTAGTGAGAGGGGACTATACGGAGATGCACGCGACAAGCACAAGCATGAAGGCAAGGCTCCGGGGGCGCGGAGGCACTGTAAACCACCGGATACAAGCTGTTGTAGCGTCGGCCGTCTCGGCCGATTCTCGCCGCGGCCCTGCTGACTTGGGCGAGACGCCCAACGCTACATCTCACTCAACGCGACCCACTTGGCAAGCGAATCACAAACTCGGTAAGAATCCGAGGAAGAACGATCCTCGTCTTAACGGGAATGCGAGAATGCTGGGGGTCCGCGAAAGGCCAAATCAAAAGGCCAAGCAGTCGTCCACGGTCTGGGGGGGCGCATGCAGGTAGTCGGCCACGGCCCGCTTGGCCCGGATATCGTCGTATACGCGCTCGACTTGCTCTGGCGTCAGCCCCACCACAGGCGCGGTGGCTTCGGCGGCAATGTCGTTCTTGAGCGCGAACAGGCAGAGATCCATTTTGTCATAGGGGAGCGAGAAGTAGAACTCCTCCTGCGACTGCGGAAGTGAGTAAGTATCCGTTGTCGGCGGTCTCGAGCTGATGGCGGCGGGAACGCCAAGATAGTCAGCAAGCTGATAGACCTGTGTCTTGTAAAGATGGGAGATCGGTTTGATATCGGCGGCACCATCACCGAGTTTCACGAAGAACCCCTGATCGTACTCCAGCAGGTTCGGAGTGCCGGCCACGAAGTAGTTCAGGCGGTCAGCATGGAAATACTCCAACGCTTTG
>JABGOW010000307.1:971-12857 GCA_018645275.1 Verrucomicrobiota bacterium | reverse complement strand
GAGGTCGCTAACATCACTCAAGAAAAGAGGGCAGGCGGGCATCCGATCCGGGCGGTCATGCCCACAGGAGCAGTAGAGGCAGTTGTTGTTGCATCTGTAGGATAGTTTGATCCCGCAGACTTTTTTGTCGCCAAAGTCAACGTGGTCTGCGAAAGCGTAGTGGACATTGTCAGGAGTGTAGCTGCCAGTCGATTGTTTTTCAGTATCGGTCATAGGCGGCTGTCTAATGGCGACCATGGATGCGAGAAACGACGCTTTCCTTGTCAACAAACACCGGATAGATCTCATCAAAAGAGAAGTACCTGTCGCCGCAGTAAACACCCGCGCAGATGGAGTTCAACGAACAAGAGTGGCAGGCACGTGGCTTCTCGTGATAGAAGTTCTCTTGGTGAGTGGCGCCGCGTCGATCGAGGAAATGCACCGTTCGGCACTCCTGTTTCACGATTTTGCGGGTTTCCGTGCTGAACTCAGCGAACTCGACCATGTAGCAGAGGGGGACGCGCTCAATCCGGAATGTTCGTCCGGTCTCATAGAGGAGGCGTGCGGCCTTGAGGAGCGAAATCTCGAAACCCTGAAGGCGAGGGATTACGTCCGGATGTGCTTGCACTCGGTTCAAGTGAGGATCCAGATTATTCCAGACAAAGTGGTGAACTTCGGGGAAATCCCGCAGGAACCACTCAACTGTTCTGTGAAGATGGTCAGCGTTGTACCGATTGATCACGGTGTTGACACGTACTTGAGCGTTCATTTCGCGGCATTTCTGCAGGGCAGAGACTATGTTGTCAAACGAGCCTTCGTTCTGCACAAGCCAGTCGTGGACACTTCTCCGACAGGACTGTATGGAGATATGGATGGAGCGCAGCCCCGCATCAACAAGGGACCTCAAGTAAGCGCCGTCCGCGATTCGCTGTCCGTTAGTTATCAACTTCGGCTGAAGCCCATTTTGGACGCAGAACGCTATGAGCCGCTCTAGGTCGTCAAACAGCGTCGGCTCTCCGCCCGATAGGCTAATAGTCGAGACCCCACGGTTCTTCAAGGCCTCAACCATCGTGCAGGCTTCATCTAGTGTCAGCAGATGGTCGTTCTCCGGGTTCGAGCAGAACCGACACTGCTGGTTGCACCTTCTTGTCACTTGAATGTAGCCGTCATTCGCCACAGCATCTCCTCATTCTCGACAAACCGGAGTGAGTGTCTTGAAGCCGAACAGCCGGATGAAGTTGATGTGCATCCCAGGACATCGCCCCCAGTGTGCGCATCCGCTACAGGTACGACGGTGGATGTAGTAGTCATTCAGAATGAAGTCAGCGAGGAGCTCTTCAATGTCCAGGCGTCCCGGGCTGAACAGGAGATCGAGATTGACACGCCGATCGCAAGGCGCAAGCCCCGACGGCGCGAGGCACGGTGCGCAACCATGGTAGACACTCCCGGTGAATTGGCGCAGTACTTGCCCCAGGAGGGAGGACTGCGCCCTGGCCTCCGAAAGTCGCCCAAACGTCGGGATACGGAATTCCAGCCTGTCCTGGATATTCCTGATGTCTGCGGCATGTGCGAGGATGAATTCAGAATTCCGCTTCCCGAGGGGGATAATCACGCATTGCACCCCACTACTCCAAAAGGTGGGTTCGAACATCGCCTCCGAAGCTTCACCTATTTCGCAGAGGACTCTTGTGCTCCCCGACATACACATGTCGGTGCCGGAGACGTCCTCAGGCTTCTCGCACGTGAGCTCAATCTGGCGTAGCTTGCCATGGGCGGCAAGGCTCCCTTTCAGAAGTCTGTCTGTCGCTTGCGTCAGGGGCAGACGGAGAGTGTCGAACCTACATGCCCGCTCCATGAATTCACAGATCTCCCCGTCGAGACTAGATGCGGAAACCCGATGCGGGGTCTGTCTCCCTGCCATCACATCTAGGTAGAAGGACAGTTTACCGCAGAATGCGTTCAGGAAACAAGTCTGGCATCGATCTGGATAACATCGCATCCTGTGCCCTTGAAGGACACGATCGAACTGATCGCGTCGTCCTCGTACCTCATCGTGAAGCTTGTGCGGGTCCTGAATCAGTTCTTCGTAATTCTCGAGGTAGCCGTGCGGGAAGCGGTTCGTCCAAATGTGGTAGGGTGTCCTCTGCCGACGAGAGAAAGCGAGCGCCCGTTGAATATCCTCGTAGGCTTCTTCCATACCGAAAAAGAGGCGTCTCCTGTTAGGGAAAGCTCGACCGAACGGGATCACATGAAGCAGATCATACTCGTACACTCCGAGACTTGAAAAGAAGGCTATGATGTCGGCAATGTGCGCGTAGTTCTGTTTGTTGACGACAATATCCGCATTGACTATGCACCCACCAATGTCTTGGACATTCCGAATTCCACGAACAGCCTGGTCGAATGAGCCTTCCACACCGGTCAGCCGATCATGAAGCTCGGGAGTGTGACCATGGACCGAGAAAGTTGCTTCAGAAAGCCCCGCCCTCACGACCGACTCTGCAAATGATGGATAGCTCAACATGCGTCCGTTAGTGATCGTCTGTATTTGAGGGAAGCCGACCTTGAAGGCATATCTCACGATGTCGACGAACTGCGGGTGTATTGTAGGCTCCCCCCCGCTGAGTATGAGCCTCTCGTGCCCAGAATTGTGCGCCTCCAGTATCGTCGTTGCCAGCAATGCCGTCGGCTCGAAACAGCGGCTGGGAAGCCTTTCTGCGTCCAGGCAGAACAGACAGTTGTTGTTGCAGACATGGCTTATCTTCAGCCAGAATCGCTTGATGAACACCGCGCGATCAATGGTATCCACACGATCGCTCGCGCACGGCCTCGGTAGACCGGTGCTCTGGGACGGCCCTTCGGTGGCTACCTTCACGGTTTTCCGCTTCTCTTCCGTCCCGTATTTCACGGCTTTTCTCGACGCTTTTGCCTTGGCAGCGGCCTGAATTCCGACCAGCCATATGCCTCGGGGTACTCCTTCCATGGACCCTCACAGATGTCCACAAACCGACATTCTTCACACTGAACGTTTTTGGTTTTGCCCTCCGTGACCCTGTAATGGGTGTAGTCGTCAACAACCGATACGTCGTAGATTCTGGTACGGGGAATGACCTTCTCTGCAACGTAGTCCGTGTAGCCTTCCATGAAGCAGTAGGGGATGGCTTCCGTCATGACGCGGACGCCATGACGAATCCCAACGTCCAAACCCTTCTTTGCGTGGGGCTCGACCAAGATGTACCTAGGCACAATGCGCGCGAAGTTCTCCGCGGCTGTGCCCAAGGCATGAACGAAGGCGAATTGGAACTGGTCTACGCCCAAGTGGACAAGCAGGCGGGCAATAGCCGGCAAGTGTCGGTAGTTTGAACGTGTTATGACGGTATTGCTCCCAACATGCTGCCCCAGCCTCTTCAGATTCCTGATCCCTCGGGCTGTTTCGTGGAAGCTCCCGGGGACTCGCGTTAGGTAGTCATGGAGGACCTTTGCATGACCGTGCAGGGCAAGAGAGAAATCATTCGCACCGGCTGCAACCGTGTCTTCACAGAATCCGTCACTGGCAAACATCCGGCCGTTTGTCTGGATCTGGATGTGGGAAAATCCCAGTTCAGATGCTCGCCTGACGAGGCGAAGGAAATCCTCCCGAGTTGTAGGTTCCCCACCTGTGAGAACAACCGATTCACTGTCCGAGCGCGCCAGTTCGAGGGTGTGTAGAATCCTCTCGGTACTGAAGTCAGTGTATTTCTGGCGTTTGCTGCCCTGTACACAGAACCGACACATATTGTTGCATCGGAAACCGCATTTGACATCGACTTTTGCCGTAACTGCCATCGTCCCGGCGTTTCCTTCGTGCTCCGCCGCCCGCGCCTCTCGCTATCAAGAAAGCTTGATCCACGATGAGAACACGTCGCGGTTCTCTCGGAGCCTCAAGAAAACCGCGTCCTGGATACCTCGATAGATCTCACAGCGTTCGTTGGTCGGCGTTTGCCCGAAGATGCTGCCTTGGCTTACGTAGTTGTACAAAGGGCAAACGCCGCAATAGGGATGGTACGCGCAGTCGTGGCATCCTGCCAATCCCTCCAAGCAGCTCGCAACGCAAAGCTGGCGTATAGTGTTGCTCTTGACAATGTCTGAGTACGTGTGCTCCAAAACAGTACCCAGCAGAAACGTGTCGTCTCCGGAAGCACTCAGCATCCTGCCCTCATCACAAGGGAATATGCAGCCATCATAGTTGTAGGCGAGCTGGCCGATCCCGGCTCCACACGGAGATCGAAGGTCGAAAAAATTCGGCTCGAGGCGGTCGATGATCTTGGCTAGGAATACACGAGCAGTCCGCTCAAAGAAGAGCGTTCCCCTCCGGTTCAGCTCTATTATGTAGTCCAAGGCCCTGCGATAGAAATCGAGGAATTCCTCTGCCGAATACGCGTTGGCAGGCGAGGCGCTTGTACCATACCCAAAAGGACTCAGCGGCCTCAGGAAAATGGAGTGAAATCTGTTGGCGACATATGTATCAACGACCCGTTTGGGTTGGTTCAGCGCTGTCTTCGTGACTGTCATCAGCGCGTTCAGGCGGCTGAAACGCCGGCCGGCCCGCTCGCGGGATTCGTTCCTGTCATGAATGACCTGTGCCCACTCGACTACGTTCTGGTAGCTGTTTGAGTCTATCAGAACGCGAGATCTGTTGTGGATCTCTTCGGGGCCGTCTAGGGATGTGCAGATCATAACATCGTTTTCTAGGAGAAACGCCAGTTTTTTCTCGTCCATCATGCTCAGATTGGTGACGACAGTGAACTCGACTTGCTTATCTCTTTTCCGCTCTTTGGCGTAAGCAACGATATGTTGGAGCGCTCCAAAGTTGGCCAGCGGCTCGCCGCCCTGAAATTCGATACATATACTGCTGGAAGGCGACTGGAGGATGAAGTCAACTGTTCGTTCGGCTGTCGTCAGACTCATGTCGCAGCTCCTGTCAGTGGTGGGCCTGCGTGATGCCTGACAGTAGGAACAAACATGGTCGCACCGGAGCGTCAGTACAACGATGTGCAGTCTTGCCGCACTCCCAAGGAAGGAACTCCTTGACCGGTAGGCACTGACCAAACTCTCCTCAGAATTCTCTCCGAACAAACCAGCGCCGGCCAGTTTCTCGACCGTATCGTCCTGGAGCTTTGCCGGACAGTCGCGAAGTGTGGTGAACTCCGCCTCTGAGAGAAACAGGTGGCGTCCTACCAGATCGGTAAGCAGATAAGTGTCAGGCCCGATTTCCCGGAACCTGAAAGGAAGAAGGTCGTGAAAATCTCTGATGCGCTTGGATGAACTGATTCTGTGCGATGTCAAGAAGCGGGACCTTCTGTAGATGACTGTTCCTCTTTGTCACGTCTTGAGCCGTTCTTGGTGTCGACTTGGCCATACTTCTCTTCCCATGGAATGGCGATGCCCAGAGGGTCGGCTTTGTAGTCATCTAGTTCCGCGTCAAGGTCCATCAGCATTCCGACGCTATCTCGGGAGGGCGGATCCAACTCAATATCTTCTTCCCCAACGCCATAGAGAGCCTTGGCAACAATGAGTTCTTTCGTATTTTGAGCGTGCTCCATGAGAGAGTCTCGGAACGCTTCGTTGATCAGGGAACTCCGGAATCTCCCCTCCAATTCCTCTTCCCCCTCCAGTTCCTCTCCTGTCAGCTGGAGAGACACCTGCCAATACCCATCATCTCCAGACTCGAGCTCGATTGGACAACTGCCGAGGGAGGCATGGCAAGCGCGTAGAATCACACTTCGCGGGAAAAGCACCTTGTCCACAGCGAATGAGTGTTTCTCCATCAGTCTTGCCTCCATACCGACCCCAGGCTTGTGCGAGTCACTCCTGGCAGTTGACAGTCGATGCTGTCTTCTCTTATTAGCTATCTAGTAGGTAGGTGTTGTCTGTTTCCCAAACGAGAATGGTGAGCCACTTGGACTGGCATTGTCTCGCCTGATCAACGTCCATGGCCTAAGTGGTCAATCCCACCTGAGACGTGAACTACGCACAGGGAGTTCGCCTGGGTCAATTGGGCGCCCCTTAGGCAAAGACCACACAGCGACACAACATGCTCTGCAAAAACGCGTTGCCGCTTCCTTACCAGCTGCCGTGTGAACTGTGCGAACCATGGGATCCATGCGAACCATGGGATCCATGCGAAGTGTGAGAACCATGGGATCCGTGAGATATGTGATCCACGGACGCCAAGGCGATCCGTGGCGCTCCTCCGTCCATTCGGTCGGCTGTTCCCGGATCTAACTCCTCAGCCACATGGGGACTGGGGGGGGCAGAGATTGCCGTGGTAACGGCAGTGCTTGCCCTTGGAAAGGCAATAGCGGATCCAGCTAGGATCGCTGGCAAAACTCTAAGTGCATGCCGTCTAACGATGGCTGCTTCTGCCGAGTTCATGTACTTCTTTAGACGATCTCCGTTGTCCTGCTCACTAGTATGACTTTTTTTGCTCATTGTCTGCCTCGGGGAAAGGGCCCCCTCGATGCCGTCCTCACCACAGAACCAGCTCTGACTCATCATCCGCTGGACCTATTTCAGGGCCTGCCTGGTTCACCTGACTACCACCAACCATCGATATCTTACTCGACACGTCTCCGGGACATTTTTCACAGAAAGGGCACAGACAGAACAGTTCTAATCTCGCCATTCCGGGGTGCTCTGTCAAGTAAAGTGGCCCCCTTTTTCCGGACCAACGGCTAAAGTGTGATCCAGGCCAGCTGGAAGGGGAATACCGATGACGAGGAAACGGGAACAGTTCACGCCTGAGTTCAAAGCCCGGGTCGCTCTCGAGGCAATGAAAGAGCGCGAGAGCATCGCCAGACTGGCCTGCCGGTTTGGCGTCCACTCCACGCAGATCTCGGCTTGAGAGAAAGGGCTGAAGGAGAAAGCTGACGGGCTGGTGGCCGGAGAGCACGAGTTACTGACCGAAGACGTCGTTGAGGCCGCGAAGTCTCCGTTGTGCGAACAGATCGGTCGGTTGCAGGTGGAGGTCGACTTCCTGTGAAGAAGGTCGGGACCGTGCCTCTGAAGGAGAAGCAGGCGATGGTCAAGCCGCAACATCCGTAGCTGAGCATTCGCAGACAATGCGGTCTGCTTGACGTCAGTCGTTCCGGGTGGTATGCGGACCGGGATCGCTGCCCCTTTGACACAGACTGTGAAGTGATGAACAGAATTGACCGGGTCTACACCGACTGTCCATAGCACGGCTCACAACGTCCGGCTGCCATGCTGGCTCGGCAAGGCCCGAGCATCAGCCGCAAACGTGTACAACGGCTGATGCGTACCATGGGCATACAGGGAGCTGTGCCGCGCCGGTCAACGTCGAGACGCACCCCGAAGCATCCGGTATCTCCGTGCCTGGTGCGCAATGTGAAGATAGAACGTCCAGACCAGTTGTGGAGCACTGGTGTCACCTATGTGCCCCTCAACAGGGACTTCATGTATCTGACGGCGGTCATCGACTGGTACAGCCACTGTTGTACTGTCGTGGTCGCTGTCCAACACACTGGACGGCGGCTTCTGCGTGGAAGCGCTTGAGGAGGCACCACAGCGGATCACACCGGAGATCCCCAACACCGACCGGGGCGTGTAGTTCGCCTCTCAACGCTTCACTTCGACATTGAGAAGCGCAGGCGTTCGTATCAGCATGGACGGCTGGGGGTGCTAGCGCGACAGCGTGTTCATCGAGAGGCTCTGGCGAACAGTCAAACGCAAGGATGTCTACTTCTGCGACTACGAAACAGCTCCGAATCTCTACCGCGGGTTGATCAGGCTCTTCCACTACTATTAAGGAACAGCGCCCGCATCAGGCGCTCGGATACGAGCCCCCCGAAGAAGTGTACAGACAGACATCACAGTTGCCCCTGCCGGGGCTGCTGAGTACGAAGAACCGCCAGCACCCCAGGGGGCCTGAAGGAGTGGAGCTGGCCGAAGACGAGTCGCCCCCCCATTCCACCTTGAGTTCCGCAGTCACTGGTCCTTGACATGGGGGCCGTCTCTCCTATCTTCTATCTGGTACTTAAGGGCGATCGTGAAGAGTCCCACCTATGAACAACTATAGAACACGTCCATTCTTCACTTCGGAGGATTGTCGGCGAGTGTTGCTTGCTGTTCCCCTGCTAGTGTCATGCACCTGTCTCAAGGCACAACTCTCCGGGCCAGTTTCCGTTCCTCCCGGGGGACGAAATCTGACGAGGCTGTACTCGGACGCAAACTGTGGCGACGAGAAGGGGCAAGTACTGCAGTACTCCAGCGTCACGGCGGCGGATACCACAGTCGTTTATTGGGGAGTGGAGCCAAACATGGTCAAGATGTCGCTAGATGGCGACAGCTACACGGGCGGCGAGATCATGGCCTACAACGCTGACCTCTCGAACCCAAGCAACGGGGTTCTTGTTTGGGCGGGGCAGACTTCGGTGTTCGGAGATGAGCCGGTCGTGACGTACACGAGGTGTCGAGTGTCGCTCACGGACCATTCGACGGGGCAACCCCTGTCTCTCACGGGCGCAATCCAGCTGGGGTTGCCGTCGAACATGGGGGCACTTTCCCGGGTAGCATCGGCAAGTTCTGCTTTTGACGTGATAGTGACCTATACGGCAGCCCTAGACGCCTCAGGACCATTTGAGGATGTGCACACCCTCTACCATGACAGGCTGTCTGCTCGCAGCAGAAACGACAGTTACTGGAACTACGCTTTCAAGTCATTTTCCTGCGGCTTCTATCTGGGTGACTGCAGCTTTGTGATCCGCGTACGGGACCAGACTGGCGCACAACCCGGCATGCCCCCAGGGGCTAGAGTTGTTCGTTACCCGAATGGGAGCGGCGCCCCGGTCGATACTCTCACAACCGACACGGTCGGGGATGTTGCTTACTTGGAGCCAACCGCTGGCACGGCGTTTGACTTCGAAGTGTACTACGAGGGATCCAACCCTTTTGACGGCGGAACCGTTGGCGAGCTCTGGGCCACGGCCACGGCAACATTTGGAGTGACTCAGAGCCCGTTGGTTATGCAACGTGACTGGCCGTACGTAGAAACGCTCAGAGTCTTCAGAATCGCGGACGGCTGGGAAGTCCCGGCGGACGCCATGCTGGCTCCTGGGCATCGGTTGCGCCTTGAGGCCCTAGTCAGTAATCAGACGGAATCCGTCAAGGATGTGACGGTAAACTTGGCCATGGACCGCAACCGAGACACAAGCTGGGACCATACCGCGAGCAGCTATGGGGAGATTGGGGGAGAAAGTACAAGAGTCCTGGAAGCAGCATTCACGGTTTCTGAAGCCGGATCGTATCACAGGACGGTGAAGACGTCAGTGAACCCCGGCGGGAAGACAGATGCTTGGGACTGGACGCGGGCCTTCAATGTGTTGGACCTGTCGCAGTATGTCAACGGCACGCTTGTCTTCTCGAGCATGGACTGGAACAAGATCGATTTTGCGTGGAAATTTGGGCTTTTCCACGAGAACGTTTTGCGGAGCGGAGAAGAGCTGGTACTCCGTGTAACTGAGGGCACGGGCGTAGGCGCACAGATCGAGAGTCAGTTGGCCGAGTACCACTACGGGACCTACCGAGCGGAGATCGCCGCTCCGCCTCCTACAACTGTCCCCGGCGAGGGAACTTGCTGCGGCTTCTTCTTCCTCTGGCGCGAAATAGACGACAACGGGGACGTAACCGGCCTGAACGAGATAGACGTGGAAATTTTGACAGCGGCAGAGCACCCAATCAACTTCGTGATTCACCACCACGACAGAGAAGGGAGCGTGCGCCACTTCCAGTGTGATCCCCCGGATGGTAAGAGCATTACGGACAAGATCGCCTACGAGTTCCGTTGGTACCCAGACCGCGTTGAGTTCTGGCTTGACGGCGCACAAGCAATGGAGGCGGAGACAGGGGATCCGGCAGTCTACTATTCGTCCTCCGGCTACTTCCCAGATCATGCGGGGCAGTTGATGCTCAATCACTGGACGGGAGATGACTGGGCGCAATACCCACCGAAAGGGTCTGGGGATCAGGACATGCACGTCTACTCCGTAAGCTATTCGGAGCTGCCGGTAGAGGGGCGTGACGGTTCCATAGCCGCTATTGGTGCGGGCCTGGCGGGACGGGCTCCTGCAGCCGGCCGACTCCTGGCCGGACTGTCTCCCTACAATCATGTGGTTGTGCCCGGGAGCTTCACAGATCTGCTCGCTGAGGACAGCGGTGATGGTGCTCCAGCAAAGACGTATTTCCCGAGCACCTCGAATGAGGATGGTAGCTGGGCCAAGTGGTATGTGAATGTCAAGGTCAAGAACACGGGCACGGTAACGACAGACTACCGCGTCGAACTCGTCGAACAGACAGTTGGGGACGTGAGTTTCGGGAGTGGCACCATGAGCCGAGACGTGCCTGAACTGAGCTCGGGCCAGAGCGCGGTGGTGATGTTTAGCCTTGACTACTACCCTCATGAGAACGCTGTCAGCACGTTCAAGTTCTGGCTCTTTGAAACCAACGGCTTCAACCACAACGAGGTGAGCAAACGATACGACTACGTGGTGTGCATTGACGCTGGGGCACCATCGGCCTCCGTAAGCACAAATAGGGACACCTATGCCGTCCCGACTGACCTGCCCGTAGAAGTAATATGGACCGCTTACAACGGGGATATGAGTGGCGACACAGAGGCTTGGGCTCCCGTCGTCGTTGACCTTTTCCGCGGGACGGACACGGAGGCAATAGATACCGGTTCGCCTCTGGTTAGCGGGAGCAGCGAAGCTACCGGGTCATATCCGGACAACTCGGTGTCCCCTGGCCATAGCTACCGCTACCATGTTTTGGCAACGGACAAAGTGGGGCACGTATCCGAGAAAATCTACCTCCGCGGCGGGCAAACACTGAGCATCTCTGACCCCCTATCGAGCACAAACGTGACAGTGGCCGACGCTACACCTTCGGTCTCGGAATTTGCCGTCAGCGCGAGTACGGAAGGTGGCACCTCCACCCTTACGTGTACCTTGGCCGACCTGGACGACGCGGTACTGGATGTGCACGTTGACTGGGGCGATGGGAACAGCGACACATACACGGATGTGCCCGCTGGTGCATTCAGCCAGACCCACAGCTATGGTGACGACGACACGGACGACCGGTACACCGTCAGCATCACTGTCGCCGATGACGACGGCCTGACCGTCACGGACACCACAGCGACGACGGTCACGAATGTCAACCCGGCACAACTGGCCCTTACGCCCCTGGTCGGCACGGAGGACACACTCTACTCAGGCAGTCTCACGGCCACGGACGTGGCTGCGGATCCTCTGACATGGACGAAGGAGGGCGGCGCTGAATGGCTGAGCGTCATGCCAGATGGCAGTGTCAACGGCATGCCCGACGACGCCGATACCGGCGAGCAGTTGTTAGAGGTGTCGGTAGTTGATGGCGACGGTGGGGACGCCACTGCCACTTTCAGAGTTGTAATTTCCGAGGCGAACGATCCCCCGCGAATCACACCGATCTCGCCGCCCGCGGCCACGGAAGAAGTCCAATGGTCGTACCAAGTCTTGATCGATGACCCGGACGACCCGAACAACGGCGAGGACCTGACGTTCGAACTGATCGATGCGCCTGACGGCATGACAGTGAGCACGATCGGGCTGATCACCTGGACCCCGACCGAAGGCGTGACCACGTCGGGGCAAGTGGCCCTGATCGTGTCGGACGGCGGCGAGGACGATGCGCCCCCCGCAACCGAAGAGTTCGCCATCGACGTGACCGCGGTCAATGATCCGCCAGTGATCAACTCCATCACCGGTACATCGGCGACAGAAGACATCCAGTACGCATACGAAATAGAGGTGACAGACCCGGACGACCCGAACAACGGCGAGGACCTGACGTTCGAACTGATCGATGCGC
>JABGOW010000307.1:0-871 GCA_018645275.1 Verrucomicrobiota bacterium | reverse complement strand
CGCCCCCCGCAACCGAAGAGTTCGCCATCGACGTGACCGCGGTCAATGATCCGCCGACTGTGGCATTGGGGGGAGCAGGAGGGGAGGAAGTGGCGACATTCACCGAGGGCGGGGGAGCGGTGCCTGTGTGCGGAGATGATGCCTTGACTGTGAGCGACGTTGACGACTTCGAGCTTGAGTCGGCTGGGGTGTGGTTGGGGAACTCGCTGGACTTTTGGCAGGAGTGGTTGAGCGTTGACGTTGGGGATACAGGCATCTCCGCCAGCTTCGATTTCATGTTCCTTTCCTTGCGGTTGACCGGCACGGCGTCCGTTTTGGAGTATCAAACGGTGCTGCGTAGCCTGACCTACGACAACAACAGCCAGTCTCCGACCCCAGGTGCTCGCTCACTCTTTTTGCGCGTTAACGACGGTGAAGCAGATAGCGATGTCCTGACTCTGACCGTGACAGTGGCCGAGAAGGAAGCCCCTCTGATCACTGGCCAAAGAGCGTTGAGTACTCCAGAGGAGGCCGCTATCGCGCTCACCCTTGCCGATCTCTACGTGACCGACCCTGATAGCATCTACCCAGACGAGTTTATGCTGACAGTTCTGGGTGGAACGAACTACACCCGCAATGGTGCGACGATCACTCCGGTCGTGGACTTCAACGGGCAGTTATCCGTGCCGGTAAGTGTGAGTGACGGTACGGCCGAAAGCAACGTCTTCGATTTGACGATTACGGTCATGCCGGTTCCGGATGCTCCGGTGATCACAGGCCAGGACGTGTTGGTTACGTCCGAAGACACGGCACTGACGATTTCACTCGACGACCTTCACGTGACCGACCCTGATAGCATCTACCCAGACGAGTTTATGCTGACAGTTCTGGG
>JABGOW010000070.1 GCA_018645275.1 Verrucomicrobiota bacterium | reverse complement strand
CCAAAGCCTATTATGTTGGAAAACCCAACCCATTGATGATGCGTATTGCGTTGCAGAAAGTAGAGTGCCGCCGCGAAGATACCGTCATCCTCGGCGACCGGATGGACACCGACATTGTCGCAGGCATCGAAGCGGGCATCGAGTCTGTTCTCGTACTGACAGGCGTCAGCACCGCTGAGAGCATCAAGCAGTTTGCCTACCGCCCATCACTCATCCTCGACAGCGTTGCCGAGATTGCACCGTCAGCGTAGTTGCCGGCGGTTATGTCTGCTTCGGTTCTCGTGACACGCATCGCAATTGGTCATGGGGGGCGTGCTGTTCTTAGCAAGCCTCTAGCCTTCCACATTCCTGCCTGGTCTCGTATGGTTCGTGCAGACTCCAAGGACGAAACATCTGAACGGAAACTTCATGGGGGGGCTGGAATGGCACTGGTAGAGAATAACGCTTTGGAAGGGCGATTCGCGATTGTTACGGGAGCGAGTCGTGGCATCGGTCGCGCGATTGCCATCGGCCTCGCGGCGCACGGCTGTGGTGTGATGCTGGCTGCACGGGACGAGGCCGCGATGGAGGACGTGCGGGGAGAAATCGAAGCTGCGGGAGGACGCGCCTGCACAACCGTCTGTGATATGGGGGACGAAGCCTCTGTTGTGGCCCTGGTGGCGGATACGCTCAAGGCATTCGGTCGTCTGGATGTGCTTGTCAACAACGCCGGATTCGGAATCTACGGTCCCATGGAAAGCAGCAACACCACAGAGTGGGATGCCGTGATGGCGGTAAACGCCCGTGGTCCGTACATCCTCTGCCGGGAAGCGGTTCCGCACCTCCGGAAGCAGTCGCTCGCGCATATTGTCAACATTGGCTCCGTGGTTAGTGTCAAGGGATACGCGGAGCAGGCCATTTACACCGCCTCGAAACATGCGTTGCAGGGCATGACGAAGGCGCTGGCGCGGGAAGTGCAGTCCGACGGCATTCGTGTGCATGCGCTTTGCCCGGGAGGGGTGGACACTGAGCTCGTCTCAAAAGCTCGGCCCGATCTTGACCGTTCAGTGCTCATGCATCCGGAAGAGATTGCAGACATCGTTCTCTTTCTTGTTACGCGCCGCGGTAATGCGATCATTGACGAGATTTCTGTCCGCCGTGCGTCTTCCATGCCTTGGGCCTAGTGTGGGCGTGCCTGCACGTACGGGTGACATTTCAAAGCGAGAGCCTGCTTGCTCTCGTTGCGCGGGGTTGCTTCAACCGGCGGCAGCCGCTACGATTGTCGCATCGTGAAGACACTACGAATAGCCGTCGTTCAGATATGCACGGGGCGTGATCTCGCATCCAACTTGAGACACATTGAGGGTATGCTTGAGGCGACTCGCGGGGTCGACGTGATTGCGCTACCGGAGCTGTTTGCCGCGCGCGGGTCGGCAGCTGATAACCGCGCGGCGGCAGCCCCTTTGGATGGGAGCATTGCACAGTGGGTCCGGGAGCTGGCCACAGCCAAGCAGGCTTGGGTTCTGGCCGGCAGTGTCATTGAGGGCGATGAAGGGCACGTCTACAACACCTCATTCCTGGTGAACCGGGAAGGCCAACAGGTGGCGACGTACCGGAAGATCCATCTGTTCGAAGCCACGTTGGAGGACGGGACGCATCTTCGCGAGTCTGATATCTACGAAGCGGGCCACGAGCCGACCGTGACGGACGTCGAGGGGTGGCGTGCAGGATTGGCGATCTGCTATGACCTGCGCTTTCCCGAGCTCTTCCGTCACTATGCCGATAGCGGGATGCAGATCCTGTTCGCCCCTTCGGATTTCACCCACCGTACCGGAAAGGATCATTGGAACATCCTGGTGCGGGCCAGAGCCATCGAGAACCAGTGCTTCGTCGTAGCCCCCAACCAGTGCGGGATCAATCCGGGAACGGGCGTTTCCAGCTATGGGCACAGTATGATTGTGGGGCCGTGGGGCGATGTGCTCGCCGAGGCCGGGGAAGAGGAAACCGTGCTCGTGGGGGAGCTTAATCCCGCGGATCTTCGGCGAATACGCCAACGTGTGCCGGCCTTGA
>JABGOW010000303.1 GCA_018645275.1 Verrucomicrobiota bacterium | reverse complement strand
AAACCTCGGCGGAAGGTGCTGATCGTTTACGATACCATGTGGAAGAGCACCGAGATGATGGCGAATGCTATTGCCGAAGGCGTCCTTGAGTCCGATGTGGATGCTCGTGTGTACAATGTCAATGCAGCGCACATCACAGAGCTGGCAACCGAGGTCCTTGAAGCATCCGGCATGGCTGTGGGATCCCCCACACTCAACATGACCCTAATGCCGCAAATGGCATGCCTGCTGACCTACTGGAAGGGCCTGCGTCCCGCCGAAAAGGTCGGATTCGCATTTGGGTCTTACGGTTGGTCCAAGCATGGGGGTCCGGCCGAAGTGGATACGTACCTCAAAGAAATGAAAGTCGATCTTGTGCGACCACCGTTGCACGTGCAATTTGTTCCCACGGAGGAAGATCTTGAGGAGTGCCGCAATGCGGGACGCGAGTTGGCCGAGAAGGCGATAGAGAATTACAACCGGCTGCATGAACAATAGGAGACAGGCAGATGATAAGTGACAAGATGACAGAGGCCCTCAATGATCAGATCAACAAGGAGCTCTACTCTTCGTATCTGTATCTCTCCATGTCGTCCTACGCGGCCCACATTGGGTTGCCGGGAGTGGCAAACTGGTTCTACGTTCAAGCACAGGAAGAGCTGTCCCACGTAGAGCGCTTCTATGCCTATATCAACAGCCAGGGCCAGCGCGTGATTCTTGGCGCAATCGAGAAGCCCGAGAGCGATTTCACGTCGGCACTTGCCATGTTTGAAGCCGCTCTTGAGCACGAGCAGTTTGTGACCGGGCGCGTGAACGACCTCGTGAACCTTGCCGTTGAGGAGCGAGATCACGCGAGCCAGATCTTCCTGCAGTGGTTTGTGACGGAACAGGTGGAGGAGGAAGAGAACGCCTCCGACATTATTGCCAAGCTGAGGCTCGCAGGAGATCAAGGCGGAGGCCTGTTCATGATCGACAAGGAGTTGGCCTCCCGCGTTTTCACTCCGCCCGCACCTTAACACCACCCTATACCAGAAATGAGGAGGTAGACCATGGGACTGAAGGGCACACAAACAGAAACAAACCTAATGGCTGCGTTTGCCGGGGAATCACAGGCGCGCAACCGCTACACCTACGCAGCTGCGAAGGCCCGCAAGGATGGTTACCGGCAGATCTCAGAGATCTTTGAAGAAACGGCCAACCAGGAGCGGGAGCACGCAAAGCGGCTCTTCAAGCTGATGGAAGGCGGCGAAATTGAGATTACGGGGAGTTTTCCGGCAGGTCCGGTCGGTTCGACACTGGACAATTTGCGGCAGAGCGCAGCGGGCGAGAACCACGAGTGGACCGAAATGTACCCCAGCTTTGCTGTAACGGCGCGAGAGGAGGGCTTCGAGAACATCGCTGCCGTCTTTGAGGCGATTGCCGTGGCGGAGAAGCAGCACGAGAAGCGATATCTCGGGCTGGCCGAGAATCTTGATTCCGGCAACGTTTTTAAGAAGGATTCCGCCGTTGTCTGGCGCTGCATGAACTGTGGCTATATTGCTGAAGGGACAGAAGCCCCCAAGGCATGTCCGGCCTGTGCGCATCCCCAGGCTCATTTCGAGCTGTTGGCAGAGAATTGGTAGCTCTCAAGCGGGAGCATCGATAACTCGCCTCTCTGATGAGGCGATGAAATAACAAAGAAGAAAAGAAGGAGCATGAATATGCAAAAGTACCTCTGTGTTCTGTGTGGCTATGTCTATGATCCCGAAGTCGGCGATCCCGATAGCGGTGTCGCGGCGGGAACCGCATTTGCGGATCTTCCCGAAGATTGGGTCTGCCCTGATTGCGGCGCTGGTGTCGAGGAGTTCGAAGAAACTGAGTAGCGCTCTGTTTCCTGGGGCCGGGGGTTGTCGCTGGCGGCAGTCTCCGGCCTTTTTCTGTAAGGTGTCGTGCTGAACAGCGACCCGTTTGTAGGACTTGACCTGCCATTTCGCGTATCCGTGAAACAGGTGGGCTGACTACAAAAGGAGCAATCATGACCAAGCATAAGCAAACACCCTTCGCCGTAAGCGCCCGTTCTCGGGTGCTTTCGCTCATAACCGCCATTGCCGCGCTCGCCACTGTTTCATTCGCACAGTTTGGCGACAACCCTTTTGCCGTGACGGTCAAGGCGGAAACCCCATCGGCAGGGGTACACCCCGAACTCAGCGTCACCTTCACGGTTCCCCCCGGCAATATTCTCTACGCTAAGAGCATCGACGTTTCAGCAGAAGCAACCCCGATTAGCCCAGTAACCATTCCCCCGCCCAAGCAGAAAGCGGATCCCTTTGGTGACGATCTGGTTGCTGTTTACGACCACGATTTCGTGCGCGTCTACTCACTCGAGGACAACGTCTCATTCCCAATCACATTGACGGTCTCCTATCAGGGGTGCAACGAAACGCTCTGTTTCATGCCACAGAGCGAGACCTTCCTCATAGAGGGAATCACCGGCGAAGCGCGCCAGACAGCGGCGCCCGCGGAAGCGGCTGTTGTCGATGACACGCTCCTCGCCGGATTTGAGATCACGGGACGCGACTCCGGATTCAAGAAACCAGAGGCGTTTACCCGCTTCCTGGATCGCGTAGAGTCCGGCGAGGGAGTCGGCGAGAATCGGCTGCGCCAGATGGTCGCCGAGAGGGGTGTGCTGGCAATGATACTCGTGATCCTCCTGGGCGGGTTGGCCTTGAACCTGACCCCTTGCGTCCTCCCCATGATTCCCGTCAACATCGCCATTATTGGAGCGGGATCACAAGCAGGCTCCCGCTCGCGCGGCTTTGCGCTGGGCGCAACATATGGGCTGGGTATCGCCCTGGTCTACGGCATCCTCGGCGCGGGGGTCGTGTTGACCGGATCACAGTTCGGTGCGCTCAATGCTTCCCCTTGGTTCAATGCAGGAATTGCCGTTCTCTTTCTCGCGCTGTCGCTGGCCATGTTCGGCGTCTTCACAATCGACTTCTCACGCTTTCAGTCTGGCGGGGCGTCTCAGAAACAGAGTCGGGGGCCATTCATAACCGCCCTCTTTTTCGGAGGTGTTGCGGCCCTGCTGGCAGGCGCCTGCGTGGCACCGGTTCTGATTTGGGTTCTCGTTCTGTCGACCGAAATCTATCAGCGGGGGACGGCCGCCGGACTCCTGTTGCCATTCTTGTTGGGCATCGGGATGGCGTTACCATGGCCATTTGCAGGTGCAGGTCTCTCCTTCCTCCCAAAACCGGGACAGTGGATGGAGCGTATTAAGATCGGCTTCGGGGTTGTTATCCTGGCTGCTGCCGTATACTACGGACTTCAGTCGGTTCGTCTGTGGGCCCCAAGGGAGCACGCCGAGACTGCAGCAGAAGCATCGGCAGACATGGTCTGGCTGACCTCTCTGGATGAGGCCCTCGCCGCGTCCCGCGCAACAGGCAAGCCGGTCTTCATAGACGTCTGGGCCACATGGTGCAAGAGCTGCAAGGCCATGAGCAGAACCACATTAAAAGATGCCGGGATCCAGGAACGCCTGAAACCATACGTGCCGCTCAAGTTCCAGGCCGAAGTTCCCGAGGATCCGGAGACCAAGCGCGTGCTGGATGCGCTAGGCGTAAAGGGGCAGCCCTTCTACGTTGTACTACAGCCTTTATAGGGAGATATCATGAGTGAGGAAAGCAAGGCTCTTAGTATTGTCGTTATTGGGGCGTCTGGAGATCTCGCTCGCAAGAAGATCTTTCCGGCCCTCTTCGCGCTCTACTCACAGGGAATGCTGCCTGCTCATGTTCGCATCTTCGGATTCTCCCGCTCGAAGATGACTGATGAGACCTTTCGCAAGTGCATAACCGAACACCTGACGTGCCGCTACGTTCCGGGGGAATCCTGCCAAGAGCACATGGACGGATTTCTCGACCGCTGTTTCTACATGTCCGGGCAGTACGATTCCCGGGATGCTTTTCTCGACCTCTATCAGGTCATGCAACGCGAGGAGGGAGCGCTTCCCGCCAACCGCGTGTTCTACCTGGCAATCCCTCCGTCGATCTTCCTCGACGTCGCGCAGGCGTTGGGTGGTGCCGGGCTGGTTCAGTGCGGCATATCCGATCCGTGGTCTCGCGTTGTGATCGAGAAGCCGTTTGGCCGGGACCGCTCCAGTTCAGATCTGTTGGTCCAGCAAATGGGCGACGTTTTTCGCGAGGCACAGACATTCCGGATCGACCACTACCTGGGCAAAGAGGTGATCCAGAATCTGATGGTCCTCCGCTTTGCGAATCTGGTTTTTGAACCCCTTTGGAACCGCAAGTACATTAAGAGCGTACAGATTTCGTGGAAAGAAGATCTGAGTGTGGAGGGCCGTGGCGGCTATTTCGACGGGTACGGCATCATTCGCGATGTCATGCAGAACCATCTACTCCAGATCATGTCCATCGTCGCGATGGAGCCCTGCACGAAGATGGATGCAGGCCACATCTGCAACGAGAAGGTCAAAGTCGTACGCCAGATTCCCGCGCTGACGCTGGACGATCTCGTTGTTGGCCAATACACGGCTGCTGATTGGAAGGGCACGTACTACAACGGCTATCTCGAGGATGAGATGGTCCCCAACGATTCCATCACCCCCACTTTCGCTGCCGCGGCGCTCACCATCGACAACGACCGCTGGCGGGGCGTCCCATTTCTGATCCGCGCCGGCAAGGGTCTGGAGTGTCGAACCACTGAGATTCGGATTCAGTTCCGACACGCCAACAAATCCATGTATGCCGCACTGGGTGCGGACCACTCGCCAAACGAACTTGTGATTCGCGTTCAGCCGGACGAATCCATCATGCTGACCGTTGCAAACAAAGTTCCTGGAATGGGAATGAAGATCGAACGCACGCAACTCGACCTGCGTTATCAGGAGGCCTTTGAGGAGATCATTCCTGATGCCTACGAGAGTCTGATGCTTGATGTGATTCGCGGCGACAAGAGTCTCTTCATCCGCAAGGACGAGCTAGGTGCGGCATGGGACATCTTCACCCCCGTGCTGAAGCAGTTAGAAACCGAGGGCATTGCCCCGGAGCCCTACGCCTTTGGAAGTCACGGCCCAAAAGCAGCCGACGCGCTGGCACAGAAATACGGCGTCACCTGGGCATAGGCCATACGCTTTCCTTTTCGGAAGTGGAACAGCGTTCTCGTGTGTGGCAGAGATGCCTCGGCAGGCTCGGCATGACAGAAAAGCCTTGGAAAACTGTCATCTTGAGCGAAGTCGAAAGATCTCATGCGACAAGCAGGGCTCGAAACCTGCGTGTAACGGTTGAATAATCCGATGACCATGCCAACGGACTGTTGCTAAGCGCACTGCTACATCGGCAAGGTCGGATGCTCTATTCCCGCATCGCTTTGCGATGGAAGCGGCGAAACCTGCTGATAAGGCAGGCTCCGCCACACAGAAACAGAGCCCAAGTTGATGGTTCTGGAACAACCCCTGCCATGATGCCAACACCGGGTTGTGTCTCGTAGGCCCAGTCGTGGATGATGGCTCCGGGAAAGTCAGCAGAGACCGTCATTTGCACCCAGCCATAGTGGATCTCTCCATCTATGTCGAAACGGATGCCTTGAAAACCGTGATCTACGCCCATCCAAGACCCACTGCCAAGAACTTCGCCTTCATACGAAAGCCAAGTCATGAAAATCTGCGAGTCAGACTCCCATACGCTATCCCAAGGTGTATCTCCTGTTGGGTCGACATCAATCTGAGTGCCAACCGAAAGAGGCCAAGTGTTCGCATCAAATGCTGACTGCCTTGCGAGTGCCTGATTGCTAACCTGAAGAGGGGCGGCAAAGAAATCATCATTGCTCGCAAGGTACTCGAACAGAAAATCGTCGACTCCATCACTATCGAGATCCAGACTCCACGACGAGAGAGACGGATACTCCCAATCGACCCCACCCGAACCTGGCCCCATGTAGATGTTCTGTGGCCCAGACCAAACAACCGACAGTGATGCTTGGGCTGCGGTGGCTGCGCAACAGATGAACAGAGACCAGACTAGGCAATTGGTAGGCATTCGCATTCCTATCTGAATCGGCGAATTCTGTAGAAGCGATTCTCTCCTGCTGACGGAGTGTTGGTAGATGTCATGATCTCCAAATTAGCGCTAATGACACTGCCAGTCGTCCATCCGGCTGGATGGAGCAGTAGATTTGTGGACATTTCCACTGCGTAAAGACCTCCCACAACACCAGGCCAAGTTAACTCGGCAACGTCATTGCTACCAACAGTACCGATGCTTGTAATACAGAAATCAGGAGCATTGGTAGGGGTATTCCCTGTTATAACGATTGAGACTTCCTGAACTCCATTGCTTAAAGAGCCCTTATGAGTCACACGGGCAGTATACAGTCCATTCGTTGTATCTTCAACGTGAACCCGTTCAACATTATCACGACTGTTGTCAGCATTAACTTGTTTGAATGATAGATTGATATTGGTGGCGTCTTCAACATATGCAAAAGGATAGTTCGTCTCACCATTTGGTGCAATCACTCGCAAATCGAGGTCATTGACAAGAACGGAATTCGTACAGTCTAGCTCGTATGGTGGAATATCTCCCTCGGGGTCAGTCCAGACCATCGTAAAAGTAAGCCCGTTCGTGCCGGTGGCTTGCACATCAAACTCGATCATTTCACCGTCCTGCAAGGCGACCTCTTTGATGTGTGGCAATGAAACCCAAGATGCGTTATTGCTAACAACCCAAGCGGAAGCCAGCGTATTCATGATACCCCAGCCCTCTGCAAAACTATGGCTATAGTCATCCTTTCTGTTAACTGCCGAGTGCAGCGTGATGGCTTTAAGCGTAGATGCAAGCATGGGCGCATTCGTGCCATAGATGCGTTGGTGAAGGTCCTGAATCAAGGCAAGGGATCCAGAAACACACGGAGCCGAGAAGCTCGTTCCACTCACATACTTGTAGTCGGTGTCAGCAGCATCATCTGTTGTGTAAAGTGCCGTCCCATTTGCGAGGATATCCGGCTTGGCACGCCAATCATCGGTAAGCCCTTGGCTACTGGAACCGCTCCGCCATTCTGAGGGTGTATTCGTTGAATAGCCGCCAGGGGCATCAATGGCATTGCCGACAGAAAGGGAGTTCTTGGCAACAGAATATGGTGTGTGTGTATCCGTCTGCATATAGTTTCCATCGTTACCATGATGGTCGGATCTCGTTCCCCAAGCCCCTTGGCTATCCATGCACTGATGCGGCGTACCAGACCAATAGTCACCCAATCCCGAACCTTCATTTCCTGCGCTATAGACCAATAGATGGTACTTGGCATCATAGGCGAAGGCATCAATATCACGCGATGTGCTGGTGTATTGACCGAAGGCTATGTCCTCATTGGTGCTGACATTCACATCACCCATCCATCGTACAGATCCCCCCCAGTTCGCCCACCCGCAGAGTCGCGTATAAGAGTGGTTCGATATCTGGCAGAGCAGGTTTGTCTGCAAGATGACCGCCAATTTGCCCAGAGCTCCACCGTTGACATACGCGTCGACGTTAACCGAACTCGCCATGCCAATAGCATTAGATTCGACCCCTTGTGCCGCGATGGTTCCAATAACGGCTGTCTTATGGTAATAGTCGTTCCAATCCACTTCGCACTCCCTGACACGCCCCCCAAACTCCTGATGCGTTTCTCTTATCGCACCAACATCAAAAACCGCGACAGTGATGTTGGTTCCCGTCAGCCCAAAAGGACTTGCCCCATTCGGTCGAACCTCATCAGACCAAATACTGTCTCCTGCATTCCTGTTCTGAACCGTGATATAGACGGGAATCCCGTGTTCGTTGAAACGAACAAGCTTGGAGCCTTCAAAGCTGATTGGCAGGCCTTCTCGTTTGGCCCTTTCATCTGCCTCTTCCTTCCAACGTTCCCATTTCGTACCTGTCGTTTCTCTGAAGCGAATCATGTCCACAGCGATGTGCTTCCTGCGGATCTCGTACTTGAGTCGCTTGGCGTGACTGGGTTCGTAGACCGGTGCGAGATCCTCGAACGCTTTGATGTCCGCTGGGGAAAGATCCCCCATTTTGCCTTTCCCAAGCATCTGTACGAGTTCTTCGGCTGAGATGACGCCTTGGGAGTGCAGTTGATTCCACGTTCCCTGTCTCTCAACCGAAATGGCTGCGTTCGAAAGCTGTCCGTTGCCAGGCAGTCTCCCGTGCTCGAGGGCGTGTTGGTATTGGACAGCATCAATGACATTACCTTCGAACATCATGCGGTAGAGTTCTTGATTTGTATCACCCACGACCGGCTTTGTGGTTTCTGTCAGAGCAGCAGCTTCAGGAGCTGCTGTTGTGAAAGGGCAAATCAGGCAGACGGCAACGCCGATGAAAACCGTTTGGAGAGCAAGCGTATTCTTTACGTGGCCAGTCTCAAATGCCCGAGTTATTGTACTTCTACCTATCATCTTATTCTCCCGTTTCTTTGTCCCGTGCTACGTGTTGCCTCTCACGTCAAGCCGCCCAAGTTCTTGCTTTCGCCGCCCCCTGCCGTCCTTTCATCTGTTCCGCTCGCATGGAGCTTCTTGAAGCGTCGCCAGAATTCGGCACACACAATGTCGCTGCTCCCGCAGACAGGACACTGGATGTTCATGCCGAATGTCGCTTTCAATCCCTCATGGTCACAGTGCCGACACAGGTATGTATCCCCGTGATCTTCAAGAGTGGTTTCCTCCGGTTCGTCTGGGTTGTTCCACATAGCCTTCGACTGCTCCCCTCTCTCTCCATGGCGTTTCACAATACACGTAGTATGACTACGTGGCTAACACAAGCCAGAAAACGCAGTATTACTGCGTGACTATCAGACATCAGCTTGGCCGACAAGTCGCCGCACTTCGGAAGGCAAGAGGATTCACGCAAGAAGACCTGGCCGAAGAAGCTGAGTACTCCGTTGAGTTCATTAGCTTCGTTGAGCGCGGTATTCACGCACCTTCTATTGAAGGTTGTGGCCGCCTCGCAAAAGCCCTCGGGATTCCATTAAAGGCGCTTTTCGATTTCTAGCTAGCTGTATCCTGGCCACTATCTTGCTGCTTTCTTTTCATGCTCAATCTGTCGCAACACGATGCGCATTCTACCCATATGCGAGAAGTTGCACAATCGGGAGAACCCCCATTTTTCCATAGGAGAATCCCTGATGGCATTCATGCATGTGTTCTTGGCGAACGTTACTTGCATCTGTTGGCATCCCGACGAACGTCACGGACCGGGCTTGCTTCGGCGGCATGGCCGCAGAAGATCTGTGCCCATCGGCGTTATCAGCGGTTCGACTATGCAGAGCCAGAGCACGGGACCGCGACGCATCTAAATATCCAATAACCAACACTCAAACCCAATATCCAAGGGAGAGGACATGGTCTTTTCCTTTGGCTCATTCTGGCGCAGCCGGGAAGGTTTCCCAGCCTACTCTGTCTCATTTTGGGAGACGTAGGACGGGAAATCTTCCCGTCCAGGAGCGAATGGGGTGTGCAAGGGCCGCCAGAAAGGCCAAAAGAAAAGACCATGAGGGAGTGGAGCGGGCAATTCGCGACTACTCATGCATACGGGTGTCGTCCTGGTTTGAAGTTGTCACTCTCTCCGGTGGTCGAAGTTCCGTATCAGTCAGCGGACACCGGATTCGCAGTAGTTCTCGGCAAAGTTCTCGGTGTAGTTAGTTTCGATGCAGTTTACGGCAAAGTTCTCGATATAGGTCTCATATCCGACCGTTTCCTAGCATCGTGAACTGCCTCGAGAACTCCGCCGATCCTAACTATTTCGTTTCCTTTGCCGTTAACTCCATCGATTCCTGCACTGGTCACGGCTCTACAAGTGACAACCTATTTCAGGACGGGACCGTCCTATCATTTGGATATTGGATATTCCGTGTTCATCTGTTGGATATTGATAGAATTCTCAGGGGTTTATATGCGTGGGTCTTCAGCAGAAGCCCTAACGGGTTGCTCCCTCGCCCATTCTGGCATAGAGTGCCGAGCAATTCCAAAAGAGAGCGTCATGATTGATTTTCAGAATGTCAGCAAGCGGTTTGGTTCTCAGCATGTGCTTGTTGAGGCGAGCTTTCGCATCAACACCGGTGAGCATGTGGGTGTTGTGGGCCCCAACGGCTCTGGCAAGAGTACCGTTGCCAGTCTAATTTCAGGCGAGGGATCGCCGGACGCAGGGAGCATTACCCTTCCCAACAACGTTGCCATTGGCTACCTACACCAGCAGGTTTCCGAAACACACAATGCAACAGCCCTACTGGTCTTTGCCGAAGGAGGCACCCCCGCCCTGCAGGAAATCGAAGCCGAGATGTCCGCGATCGAGAACCAGCTCGGGCAGACCACGCCGGCAGAGCAGGCCGTACTACTTGAACGACTCGGAGACCTGCAAACCACGTTCGAACATCACGGGGGCTATGATCTTCGCCACCGGACCGAGGCGGCACTGACTGGCCTCGGATTTACCGAGAAGGATTTTACGCGACCCATCGGCGAATTCAGCGGCGGTTGGCAAATGCGTGCTGCACTCACGCGATGCCTGGTTGCCAATCCAGACATTCTGCTCCTCGACGAGCCCTCAAACTACCTTGACCTTCCTGCCATCGAGTGGCTACAGCGCTTTCTGCGCGCTTTCAAGGGAACGCTGGTCCTGATCTCGCACGATCGCTTTCTCCTGAACACGTTGACCAGCGTGACGCTCGAAGTGGCCAATGGTTTCGCCGAGCGCTATGCGGGCAACTATGACCGGTACATCGAGGAACGCATCACCCGCTATGAGACGCGCATCGCGGCGCAGAAGAACCAGGACAAGAAGCGGGAGAAGGCTGAACGCTTTGTGGAGCGCTTCCGGGCACAGGCAACCAAAGCCTCGCAGGTTAAGAGTCGCATCAAAATGATCGAACGCATGGATACCGTTGAGGTCCCCCTTCAGATTGTGAGCCGCGGGACGATTCGGATCCCCGCGCCAGTGCGTTGTGGACACGAAGTAATGCGTCTCGACGATGCCGGTCTCACGTATGACGGCGAAACATGGATTCTGCGGGATATCAACCTCCGGATCGAGCGGGGTGACAAGATTGCCCTCGTCGGCCACAACGGCATGGGAAAGACTACCCTGCTGCGGTTGCTTTCCGGAATGATGAAGCCCAGCGCCGGGAAGCGGGTCGTCGGTCACAACGTTGTTCAGGGGTATCAGTCACAGGAGTTCGCCGATACGATGGATCCGAATGCAACCGTGCTCGAAACGGTGAAATCGCTGAGCTTCGATGTTCGCGAACAGACCGTACGCAGCTTGCTTGGCGGTTTCGGCTTTTCGGGGGATGCCGTGGACAAGCGCGTTTCCGTGCTGAGCGGAGGCGAAAAGGTGCGACTTGCGTTTGCGCGCCTTCTTATCAAGCCCCCAAATCTGCTATTGTTGGACGAACCCACAACCCATCTCGATATTGCGGCGCGCGAAACACTTGAAGAGGCGTTGCGGCAATACGAAGGATCGCTCTGTTTCGTGAGTCATGACGTTGAATTTGTGGAGAATATCGCCACCTCCGTGGTCGCCATGCGACCCCCGGGTATCGCGCGCTTCAATGGCGACTACGCCTACTATCGGGATAAGCAGCTCAACGCCTCGCCGGCGACGTCGGCGGCGGCCACAACCCAACAGCAGACGGTGATGACAGGCGAGGGCCCCCCGCTCGACAAGAAAGCGCTCCGGAGACAGCGGGCACAGGCCCGTGAAGCCGTTGCCAAAGAAACCCGCGAATTGAAGCGTGAGATTCGGAAGGCAGAGAAGCAGATCGAGACCTACGAGATGGAGCAGGCCAAGGTGCTTGAGCTGCTTTCCGATCCGGAGGCAAAGGTCGACTTTGCCGAAACGAACCGCCGCCTACAGGTCATCCAGCGCGAAATCGCAGAATACACCCGCCGCTGGGAAGTGGCCTCCGAGAAGCTCGAAGCTCTCGAGGCGTAGTGCGAATGCAGATACTGCGATAGGAGCAATGGAGGCGGCCCGCCCCCGGGCCGCGCTTCTGGGACGAGGGCGCCCCGGCTACATCTCAGAGCGCTACGTCAAAACACAATCGGCACGTAGATATCGTGCCCTTCGAGTTTTTCGCGGCCCTTCAGAAAGGCGAGCTCAATCAAGAACTGTATCTGAACAAGCTCACCGCCGGCCTTCTTGATGAGCTCAGCAGATGCAGCAGCCGTACCGCCCGTTGCCAGAAGATCATCAATCAAGATCACACGATCTCCCGGCTCAAAGGCATCCTGGTGAATGGACAACGTGGCCGAGCCATATTCCAGATCGTAGCTCTGGTCAAACGTCTTGTAGGGCAGCTTCCCCTGTTTGCGGATTGGAACAAGTCCAAGCCCGAGGCGCTCACACAGGACGCCTCCAAAGAAGAATCCGCGCGCGTCAATAGCGGCAACCTTAGTCACACCCTTCCCTTCAAGCTGAGCGGCAAAGAGGGACATCGCATACTTGAAGAGCTCGGGATCGCTGAGAATCGGTGTTATGTCCTTGAACAGAATGCCGGGCTTTGGAAAATCGGGAACATCGCGAATTGCAGCTTTCAAGTCATCAACGGTCATGGTCATCCCTCTCTGGTTGCGGTTGCATACGTGATCGCATTTTGCACCCCAGATGTCAATTTGCAGCATCGACTGGTATTCCATACAGGAGTGTTCCCAGTTTTGAGGCACCATTCGACAAGAGCTCCTGTGAACACGAGGGTATCCTGATTTTGAAGAACAAAACGTGAGAATTATCTTGGTGTGTGGCAGAGATCCTTCGCAAGCTCAGGATGACCATGCTCTGCGGGCCCACCAGCAACCCCCATCTCCCCCTCAACCCCTCTCCCCCTCAACCCCTCTCCACTCAACCCCTCTCCACTCAACCCCTCTCCCCCTCAACCCCTCAACCCCTC